>JBNMKP010000007.1:0-17232 GCA_050874405.1 bacterium | reverse complement strand
TAGAAACAATTTATACCGCATTAAACGGAACTCGTAATGTTTTGGAATTTGCAAAAAACAAGAGAATTACAGGCATGGTTTATTTATCTTCACTTGAAGTTTATGGAGTAAATCAAAAAGATGATATAAAAGAAAATGATTATGGGTTTATTGATATTTTAAATCCTAGAAGTAGCTATTCTGAAAGTAAAAAAATGGCTGAAACAATGTGTATATCTTACGGTAGTGAATACGGAGTTCCTGTAAAAATAGCAAGACTTGCTCAAACTTTTGGTGCTGGGGTTTCAAAAAATGATAATAGAGTTTTTGCACAATTTTCAAAAGCTGTCATAAATGGTGATGATATTATTCTTCATACAAAAGGTGAAACAAAAAGAAACTATTGTTATACAACAGATGCCGTTAGAGCGATTTTCACAGTTTTGACTAAAGGTGAAACAAATAACGCATATAATGTTGCAAATAAAAATACTTATTGCTCAATTGCAGAAATGGCACATTTGTTAGAAAACGAAATTACAAAAGTTGTTTATGAGATTGATGATGTAAATCGTGGATATAATCCTACTGTCAAAATTTGTTTAAATACTGAAAAATTAGAACAATTAGGTTGGCAACCAAAAGTGGATATGAAAGAAATGTTTGAAAGAACAATTTCTGACATGCAAAATGAGGAATAGAATGCAAAAAATTAAAAATATAGAATTTTTGAGAACTTTTTTAATGCTTTCTATTGTTTTACACCACATGTTTATAACAAGAGATTGGTGCTTATGTTCAATTTTTCCTGATATTCATTTATATAGTTTTATAAAATCATTTATAGCCTTTTCTTATAATTCTGTTGAAGGCTTTTTCATAATTGCAGGTTTTTTGCTGTTTTTAACATTCAAAAATTCAATAAAAGTCATAGATTTTATAAAAAAGAAATATATAAGATTAACTCCGGTTATCATTTTTAGTTTTTTTCTTTGTCTGATAGGAACAATGCTAAATGCCTTTCCGTTCAAAGTTATACCTAATTTGATGACGGCATTGTTATTAAATCAATTTGGAGTATGCATTTCTATTGGACAAAATCCTGTTTTATGGTTTACATCAGTGTTATTTGCAGGATTGTTGTTGTATTTTTGTATATTGAAATTTGTATCTAAAAAATATCAAACAAAATTAATTACGATTTTGGTTGTTTTGGGTTATGGAATATTAGAAATTTTGCAACACGGATTTTTTAATAAACCGTTAAAAAATTATTATTTCATTTTAAATATTGGATTTTTGAGAGGTTTGGGCGGAATTGGTTTAGGTTGTTTGATTGCTAAAATATTCCAAAATAACTACCAAAAAATCCAAAACTTCACTCCATCTAAATTAAAGAAAATATTTATTACATTTGCTGAAATTTTGTCATCTGCATTTGTATTTTGGTGGTTATGTTTTCCTCATTTGAAATATAATAATATCTTTTTTGTTATTGGATTTACGGTTTTATTCAGTTTATTTATTTTCAAAAAAGGTTATTTATCAAATATTTTTGATAAAGATATTTGGGTATTTTTAGGTAAATATCAATATTCAATGTATGTTGTTCATTATGTAATAATAAAAATTTTCGGAATTGTTTTGTGGCAAAAGAATGTAGATTGGGTTGTTTTACACCCTGTTTTGCCTATCATAATAATGTTATTGACAATTTTAATTATAACAATATTTGCTTATCATTTTGTAGAAATTCCATGTGCAAAATATTTGAAAGACAAATTATTTTGTAGAACAATTGTTCAAGGAGAAAATAAATGACAAATTTATTTCATAAAATAAAACAAAAAATGGACGAAAAATATGGAGATAATGAAAACTATCACAGTTTATCAAGAATTCTTCCATATTTTAGACCGTACCTTTTTAGAACATTTTTGGCTTTAGGTTTGGCAATTCCAATTGGTGCGTTAGATGCGGTAATTGCTTTAGCTTTAAAACCTTATATGGATATTGTAATGCTTAACAAACAAATCCATTCTACTTGGTATATTCCATTTTTAATTATTTTATTTACAACAATTCAAGGTTCATTAAATTATCTTGCAACATATATGAACGATTGGGTTGGTGGAAGAGTTACAAATGATTTGAAAATCGATTTATATACAAAATTAATGCGCCAATCATCATACTTTTTTGATAAACAAACATCTGGTAAAGTTTTAAAAGCTTATAACAACGATGCTGATAAATCTTGTAGTGGTTTGTTATCAAATATGAAATCTTGTATTTCTAGATTATTTTCATCAATATCTTTGATTGGTGTTTTATTCTATAACTCTTGGCAATTAGCTATTATTGCAGTTTCAGTTTTGACTTGTGCGATGATTCCGTTAATGAAAATGAAATCTGCAATCAAAGATGTTTATAATCGCTCAGAGGGTGAAAATGCAAAAGTTCTAACTACTTATAATGAAGCATTTGGTGGTAATAAAATTATTGCAGCATATAATTTGTATGATTTGAATTCTAAAAAATTCTCAGAACTTGTACACAATGTATTTAATTTGAAAATGAAAATAACTCAACACGTTGGTTGGTTATCTCCAATGATGCATATTATTGTATCAGTTGGAATTGGTGCTGTTATAGGTTTAGGTAGTTATTTCATTGTGAAAGGAACATTAACAGCAGGTCAATTTGTATCATTTATCACTGCATTAATAATGTTATACACTCCAATTAAAGGGCTTGGAAATAATGCAAAAAATATGACAACTTGTCTTTGTGCAATGGATAGAGTTGTTTCAAAACTGGATAAAAAGACCGGTTTCCAAGATAAAAAAGATGCAGTTGATTTTCCAAAATTTTCTGACAAAATCACATTTGATGATGTTTCTTTCTATTATAAAAAAGATGTTTATGTTTTACATAATATTTCTTTTGAGGTTAAAAAAGGTGAAACAATTGCGCTTGTTGGAAATTCCGGAGGTGGTAAAACAACAATTGTTAATCTTTTGCCAAGATTTTATAACACCAAAGGCGGAGATATAAAAATTGACGGGACATCTATTTATAAAATTAAAATTGATGATTTGAGAGCAAATATTGCGGTTGTTTTCCAAGATAATTTCTTATTTGAGGGTACAATTAGAGATAATATTATGATAGGAAATTTAAATGCAACAGAAGAAGAACTTCAACAAGCAATAAAGAATTCTTATCTTGATGATTTTATAAACAGTTTAGAAAAAGGTTTAGATACTCCAATAGGTGAAAGAGGAGCTTTATTGTCCGGTGGTCAAAAGCAGAGAATAGGTATAGCTAGAGCATTCTTGAAAAACGCACCAATACTTGTTCTAGATGAAGCAACATCAGCTTTAGATAATCAAGCAGAACATATTGTTCAACAAGCTATTGATAATTTAATGAAAGATAGAACTGTTTTTGTAATTGCGCATAGGTTATCAACAATTCAAAATGCAGATAAAATTGCTGTAATAAATCATGGCTATTTAACTGAAATGGGTACACATGATGAATTGCTTAGTATTCCAAATGGCGAATACAAAAAGCTTTATGATATGCAATTTGCATAAATTTTCTACACGCCAACAAGAAGTTGAGATAAATCGTCTTCGAGTAGGCTTTTTTGGAATGCTTCACATTCAATAATCATGTCAAATATTTGTGAATATTTTGTGCTGTGAAGAACTTTTGACAAATCATCTATTCCTAAAAGTTCAACGGTATAAAATGCATTATTTTTGTCTAAAATATTTATAAATCCAACTTCTTCATACAAATCTAACAATCTTTCAAATACTTTTACAGATTTGCCTAAAAAACTTGCACATCTAACAAGTTCAATTTTTCCATCGTTGTTGTGAACGGCAAATTTTAACATTCCTGTAAATGTCTTCAAAAATTCTTGTTCATCAAGGACTTTTGGTTCATAACTCATAAAGTGCAAGCCTTTTGGTTGGGCTTTTTCTAGGATATTTTCAAGAGTTTGTCTATCAGCAGGATAGTCAAAAAACATTACAACATCACATTTCGGAACGTCTTGTCTTGTGAATGTTTTTGAAGCAATTTCTTTAAAAGGTTTTACGGTATCAAGAACTTGCTTACTTTCTGCAAAAATTCTTATATTCAATTTTGAAGATTTTATATAATCATTTACACTAGGCAAAATACCTGTTTTTGCCCTGTTATCATATATTTTGTAATTCGTTTGTGGTTGAATTTCTTCTTCTTTTAAAGAATCTGAATGAATATCATCAATGATTAATTGAACAGAAACATTTCCGTTGAATTCATTTATTTGCGGGTGAAAAGCAATATCAAGAGTGTCACCAGAACTCAATCCGATATCTCCTTTTTGCCACCAAATTGATGTGAATTCATAAGCATCTTTTCCAACAACAAGACGAAGATGAGAATTATCAGAACCCATTAATCTTTTTTGTTTAACTTTAAGATTATTCATTGCAAAGATTGGACTTGGATTCATTGCGCCAAATGGTTCAAGTTTTGAAATTTCTTCAACCAAATCAGTTGTCACATCACTAGCTTCAAACATTAAATCAATATTCACAAACGGTTTAAGGTCTTTATTTGCAGTGTAAGATTTAACTGTTTCACACAAGGCTTTTTTTACAGTTTCAAAAGGTGTTTTTTCACCGGTGAAACTCAAACCGGCAGCCATTTTGTGTCCGCCAAAACCATCAAACAAATCTGCATTTTCATTTATAACATCATATAAAGGTACTCCCTCAATACTTCTTGCAGAACATCTGTATTGGTCTTTGTCTTTGACATAAGTCATTAAAAATACCGGTTTGTAATATTTTTCAACAAGTTTTGATGCAACAATACCAATAATTCCAATGTGCCAACCCTCTTTGCATAAAACTATTGCAGGATTTTTGTTTCCCTCTTTTTGAACCATTGCATCTGCTTGTGCGAAAACTTCTTGACATAATGTTTGACGAACTTTATTTAATTCGTTCAAAGTTGTTACTGCCATTTGAACTTCTTGCGGATTGTCAGAAATTAAAACTTTTAAAGCGGATTCAACAGTATCAAGTCTTCCTGATGCATTAATTCTTGGTGCAACTCCAAAAGCAATCATTTCGGAAGTTACACCTTTTGTAATATCATATCCGGCACTTTCTAAAAGTTTTCTAAGTCCGTCATGTTTTCCTCTTGAAATAAGTTCAAGTCCTTTTGTTACAAAGTATCTGTTTTCGCCAAGTAATGGAACAACATCTGATACTGTACCTACAGCAACAAAAGGAAGTATTTCATATACAAATTCTGTTTTTTCATATTTTGCAAGAATTGCTTGTGCAACTTTGAATGCAACTCCACAACCTGCAAGGTAAGTTAAATATTCAATTTGTTTAGCTGATAAATTTTCATCTAAAGCATTTGGTGCTTTTGGGTTTATTATTGCATAGGCAGGAGGTAATTCTTCAGGTGCTTCGTGGTGGTCAGTGATTATGACATCAATAATTTTGAAACTGTTCATAAATTTAACCGCATCAACGTCAGAAATTCCGCAGTCAACAGAGATAATTACTTTCGGTTTTACGGTTGTCATTAGTTTGATTAAAGCTTTTTTATCAAAACCATGACCCTCATTTTCTCTATCCGGAATAAAATAATGAACATTTCCACCTAAATATTTTAGTGTTTTGTAAAGAATAGATGTTGAAGTTACACCATCAGCATCAAAATCACCATAAACAATGATTGTTTCATTGTTATCAATTGCTTTTGATAATCTTTCTACTGTTTTTTGCATATCAGTAAATGCGTTAGGTGAAGTTAAAGTCATTTCTAATGGGTTTAGAAATTCTTTCATATCTTCCGGTGTCTTAATTCCACGTGAAACTAACAGTCTTTTTATTAAAGATTTTTCATTAGAGTCTGTTGACTCTATTATCCATTCTTTTTTCATTTTTCTCCCAAGTCCTTTAATCAAAATCATAACACAGAAAATCGTGTTGTTAAATGATGTAAATTTCTTTTACTTTTTAATAGAATAGGTTAAAATATGAAAATTAGTTTACAGCTATGATGGAGGAAAATTCAAAATGAAAAGATTTTCACAACTATTTACCCTAGTTTTAGGATTGATGATTGTATCAAGCGGAATGGTTATGGCAGAAACAAAATTCACACCGCTAAATTTTGATGATTCATCTTCAATCAAAACAACAACATCATCACCAACAACTTCTACTTATACAACAACAGAAGTAAAAGGAACTGATTTGTTAGACCCAAGTCAAGTTACCGGTGGTACAAAAATGCAAAATTCTATTCTTCAAATAGAAAATGCACAAGTAGAAATTAGAAATAAACTATTAAACTACAAAACAAACTATGCAGAAATAGATTCTCGCTATCAAACAGCAAAAACAGAAAGAAAAGCTGCTAAAAAACAAATCAAATATGCAGAAAAGAAAATTAAAAATTTAGATACTGCAAAGAAAAGAATTAGAAAAAATTTCGAACGCAAAATTAATTTATAATTTTCTTGGGCAAAATATTTATTTAAAGGAAGGGAAAGGCTGTCAGATATTTTTGATAGCCTTTTTTCTATTATATGCTAAGATATTTTTACTATGTCAAAACTTTCTACTCAAGAATTATTTGAAAAATATTGCACTAAAAAAGAACATTCCTTGCAGGTTGAAAAATTATGTAGCCTAATTTTTGATGAAGTTAATAAAAAACTCAAAGAATTACCGGAAATTCAAAAACAAATTTTAAAAGCTTCTGCACTATTGCATGATATTGGTTATTTTAAAACTAGTGGAAAAGACCATAATAAATATAGTTTTCAAATTATATCAGAAGAGGGTTTGTCTGATTTTGATGATGAAGAAACAGAATTGATTGCTTTTATATGCTTGTATCATAGAGGGAAACTTCCGGATAAACACGAAGATAACGCTTTTGGAATGTTGGACAAAAAGAAAAGAAAGATTGTAAAAAGACTTTGCGGAATTTTGAAAATAGCAGACGGTTTTTCTGGTGGCGATATTTCAAAAATTGATAGTGTTGAAATTTGTTATAATAAAGATGAAAATATTGTAGAAATGGATTTAAAACTTAAGAACAAAGCAGAAAGTGTTGATATTTTCAAAGCCGTGAAAAAGAAAGAATTATTTGAGATTGGATTTAAAACACAGGTTATTTTAAAGATAAGTAAATAAAATATTTAAGAGGGGCTTGATTTTAAAAAATGTTTATAGTACATTTGTTCATGCGAACGAAAGGCTTTATTAAGACCGTTCAGCTCTAAGGGCTGCTAGCTCAGGTGGTTAGAGCGCACCCCTGATAAGGGTGAGGTCGGTGGTTCGAGTCCACTGCGGCCCACCATTTCATACAAGTAGAACTTGGTGAAATGCTTTCAAAAGAGCCAATAGGCTCTTTTTTAATGCCTTTAAGGCATGTTACCTTAGTATTTGCAAGGGTTTTGGCGAATTCATCATATCCATACTCATCAATACCCTGTTTTGCAAGTCTAATTAGTTTTTCAAGAGTAGCAAAAGGTTCTGCAAAGGTCATTTTGACCTTTTTGGCATTCACTGTAACAGACGAATAAGTTTGTCTGACTAATTGTGCAATCATTTCAGGAGATAATTCAGAATAAGGCATGCCTGCTTTTTTGCAAATATCTAAAATTTTCATGCCTGTTGCCATATAATCAACATTTGCCTTTTGGTGTCGTTGCAACTCAGCATTGAGCCTGTTCAACTTGAACTCATATTCATTTTTGACGTTAATCCACAAATCCATATCTATAACTTTGTTCAACTGGTCAAGATACATCTTTTTTAGAATTTCTGTGCATTCTTCAATTTCTTTGTTCAGCCTTTTGACTTCATTTTGATTATAGTTTTGTTCGTCTTTCAAACTCTCTGCAAGCGAAGTTTTGACTAATTCATACAGTTTTTCATTCAACCCTATTCTTAGAAGATGTCTGCGGAGAGCTGCTGTCATTTCTTTTTCGGAAATACATAAGGTATTGGTACAAGTAGGGTCGTTGTGAGTGCAACGGTAATAAATTTTCTCATATTTTTTCTTTTCTCCACTAATGGAATAACCGCATATTTCACATTTGGCAATTCCGGGATACAAAAAGTGAAAATTTTTCCTAACCTTAGATTTGCATACTTTTTGAAATGCCTGTTGAGCCTTTTCAAACAAGTCATAACTAACTATTGCAGGGTGTTTGCCTTGGTAGATAACACCGTTGCAACGCATTTGCCCAGTATAGATGACATTTTTGAGCATGCCCTCTAAAACAGTACGAGTAATTTTGGGTTTGTTGTTTTGGTAATAGTAACCGTCCTCATATAATTTTTCGCATAGTTTTCGGAGTGAATATTCTCCAGTTGCAAACAATTCAAAAGCCTTGCGAACAAACAAAACTCTCAATGGGTCGATATAGAGAGATTTTTTCTCCCCTCTTTTGTAGCCATAAGGCGGATTGAATGGCCAATAACCCTGTTCAAGTCCCTCATGTAATCCTTTTGAGATTTCTTCAGAAAGGTTGTCAATGTAATTTTTTGCCATTAGAACCTTAATCCCATGAATAAATTTGTCATGAGATTTTGAATTTTTGCTAATAATGCTACCCTCTTTCACGAGATGAACTTCTAAGTCATAATCTTCAAGAGTAACATAG
Source organism: bacterium (assembly GCA_050874405.1). Classification (GTDB taxonomy): domain Bacteria; phylum Cyanobacteriota; class Vampirovibrionia; order Gastranaerophilales; family Gastranaerophilaceae; genus Zag111. The sequence continues at coordinate 8,543 of JBNMKP010000007.1, read as the reverse complement.
TCTTTGAAGTTACGATACAATCTATCTGTTTTTTCTACAAGTACAGTCCTGATTTCAGGGTTTTCCTTTAGATAGGTTAACATTGCATTGTAATTTGTTCGACCTGCCTTCTTGGCGGTCTCAGCGTCTGAATATTCTTGTACTATCTCATAGCCGTTTTTCTTTGCGTAATCTCTCAATAATTTCAACTGTGCTGGGATAGAAAAGCCATCACGCTCCTGTTCTTTGCTAGATACTCGTGCATAAATAACAACTTGTTTGTTTTCCATAGTCTGAACTCCTCAAAATTTCTGAACTTCTTTGTTTTTATTTTTACTCATTTCTCAAAAAAGTAAAGCGTTTGCGAGCAGAGGGCGAAAGCCTACGCTCAGCTGCGTTGAGCAGGTGTGAAGTAGGCTGTAGACCCGTTTAATGCGAGCAAACAAGACAGTAGGGTTGGCAGTCGATTTCACGCCACGAAAACCTGAAAACGAATGTTGCAAAAGCAATAAGAGGCAATTTTCACTTGCAAAATTGGCATAAATTTTCCTGAAAAGCAGTAACAGTCAACATCTTAGACCATAAAACATTGTAGAAAAATAGAAATCTGTGTTGTTGTGTCAAAAAAGTGTAGTTGGTGAAGTCCAAGGGCTCAAATCATAGCAAATAAAAGACTTTTGCAAATAGAAAAATGTCGCTTTGGTGTGGCTAGAGTGTTGTTGTGGGTGTAGTTTTCCATACTAAGATAAAGAAAAACCGCACAAGTTGTTTGTGCGGCAAGAAATTCAGATAAAAAATCTAAATTTTAGAGTAATAGCAAAATTCTCTATCTTTTGCGGATTTTGCGGAATGCCGATTTGAACGTCATTTTCAGACCATCTTCACCACATTTGAAGATATTGGCAACCAATTCAATAATTTTTCTTTTTGTTGGCTTTTCAAGGTCAGCATAAATGTTGTAGAGCCTATTTCTACGCAATTCTGCAACTTTGGCTTCCACTGTTTCAATTTGTTTTTCGGCAACATAGATTTTTGACTCCAAATCTCTATATTTTTCCTGAATACTTGCAAATCTTCCTTTGATGTACTTTTCATCTGTAATATTCTTTTGAGAGATTTCCTCATAAACTCGTCTTTCAGCATCAAACTTATGACTACGACTTCGTTTCAGAATAGATAATTTTTGTTTTTGAGCATAAAGTTCGTCTTTCAAAACTTTTTCTACTATTTCATCAGGAATAAGTCCTAATCTAATTTCCTTTAGATATGCTTCCAAATCATCATTTAGAGATGTTTCACTAACGCAGGCATGTTCACTGCATTTTGGATTTGTGCAACGGTAATAAACATACTGTTTGCCATTCGGCTTGACTTTGACATCACCAGTCATAGTATGTCCGCAATTTGCACAAACAATAAGTTTAGAGTAAAGCAAATTGTGTTTGCGAGGGGCTTTTGGAGCCAAATCAAGCAATTTTTGCACTTTTTCAAATATTTCATTTGAAATAATAGGCTCGTGATTCCCTGTTACACTTTCACCTATCTGCTTCACCATATATTCTCCAATGTAAAAAGGATTTTTTAGCATTGAGATAAGAGATTGTTTAGGAATAATTTGTGAGGGTTGCAATTCATAGCGGAAACCTTGCTCATACAATTCATTGGCAACTTCGTTGACGGTATAAGCACCTGTTGCATAAATTTCAAAAGCCTTTTGCACAAATTTAGAACGTTCACTATTGACAACAGTACATCTTTGGTGCTTTCCACCTACATTTTCATAGCCATAAGGAGGACGACAGGGACGAAATCCACCTATAGCCTTTGCCTTAATACCTGCTCGACATTTTTCCCTATCTTGCCTTACCCTAAAATTTGATACTCCTGAAAGAATGTCTATCGTTAGAAATTCAGTAGAGACAACTGGAGCTTGCAAAATTATATTGTCCTGAACAAATACCGCAGTCAAACCCTCTTTTTCCACAAGATTCAATATTTGGTAAGAATCAACAGAATTTCTTGACATTCTGTCAACATAGGCAAAAATAACGACATCTGCTCCACCATTTTGGAGTTTTTTCACCATTTCATTGAACATCGGTCTTTTTTGTGGCACCATGGCACTTGCGTCCTCTTTGTAGATGTGTTCAACTTTCATATTGCACTTTTTTGCAAAGTCCATGCATAATTTTTCTTGGTCGTCCAGCGATGTGTTGTCTGCTTGGTCTTTGCTTGAAACTCTACAATACAAAAAGCAACTTGCCCCTTTTAGTGTTGAAATTTTATCGTTATTTCTCATCTTTTTTCTCCTTTTCATTGTTTAAACTGTACCAACCTACAGAAGCTACCCTTTGTTGATTTTGTAGTTTTTCAAGTAGGTATGAATTTTCTGCAATATCTATAGATATTGCTCTCCCAATATCTTTTTGAGGTATGGTTTTGGTATCAAATCGTTTGTCGTTAGCAACTTGTAACCTAATTTGAGCAGGTGTTGTCATCTCCTTAGGATTGAAAATGTTGAATTTTTCGACATATTTCCGCAAATTTAACTTTAACGTACTTTCAACCAGTTTCCAGTCCTTACCATACTCAAGTTTTCCTGCTTCCACCATTCTAGTAATGTCATTCAAGATAACATCACTTGACTTGATTTCAGCATTCAAATAACCTTTGTAGGTATTGTTGTAATCAATCGCCATTTGTGTCAAATTCACGAGAGGGCATTGCATAACGTAACTCACTAATCCCCACATTGTGCAAGAAATTGCCAAATTGGAAATATGACGCCCTCTTTCGTTTTTGGGTATGAAATTGCCAAGTTGTGCATAAAAGTATCTGTACAGTTGTGCAACTTTCTCCCTATAACGCAGAAATACTGGTAAAATTTGAGATAATTCCTTACGCTTTTCGACATCAAAGTACGGAAAATTTTCCAAATTGAATTCACCTTTTTTCATGTTCACAAACGCTATCCTAGAGAGTAACTCTAATGAAATATCTCTAAAGAAGTGATTCGATGTTGAAACTAAATTTGTCAAAATTTTCGTTTTTTCGACACCGTCTTTTTTCCCTCGACCTCGAGATATTGCGTTGTAGATATTTTTCACCGCAGGAGCTAACTTCCCAAAGATTTCAGGAGGTAATTCTTCGATAAATACAGGGATATTCATACGAGAATAAAGTTCCTGCATAATCGCATAAGGTGTCGAATTTCCACTCATAAAGTCGGAGTTTTTGCACAATCCGAAAATTGCCGATATTGTTTTCACTATCGTACTTTTCCCTGAATGTGATTCTCCGATGAAGAAAATCGGTGGAACTCCCTCTGCTTCTTTTTGGAAAATATCCCAAAAGATAGTACCTAAAGCCATTCCAAAACAGACCAAAACTTCGGATTTTGGAAAAGTTTGGCATAAGGTAGTGAAAAACTCTCTAAAGACATCTTCAGATGTTCTCTCAATAGTGTAGAGCATTGGTCTGCAAGCATTGTTCATGTCGACGAGTGAATTTTCAACGCTGTCATAAGTTTTCGTTTCATCAATCTTTTGAGCATAAGTAAGTTTTTGTGTTTCAAAATCATAAATTGCATTTGTCCAAATAAACTGACCGTTTTGACTACCTGCACATGCAAAAGTATTTTTGTTTTTTGCGTTTTCGTACCATTTTTGTTTGAGTTCCCTGAAATCTTTTTCTTTCATGGGCATATCTAAATTTGCGGTAACGGCTGATATTGCAGTTTTCCAACTCCTAACATCTGCCAAATCCCTACTATTCAGTCTAACAATAAATTCATTGCCATTTTTTCCAACGGTACGAATTTTGGACATAACCGCTTCACTTTTGGTCTGTGGCTCTGTCCTATTGTCGATTTTCACCAGTATTCTAATAACCTCAACACTAGCATTTTCTGCCTCGTAGTCCTCTTGGACTTCTTCCGCAAATTCGTTTTGTGAATAGTCCTGTTTTGGTTGAACTACAGGAATTGGTAAAAATCTTTTTTCTTCAAAATTAGTCATTGCAAACCTCCCTCACGATTTCTTCAACAATAATGTGAAGAAGGTCTGCTAATGTTACTTTTTCATTTTCCGAAAACTCGGATTTAATAATATTTTTTTGCATAATAATCCTCACATTTCTTTTTGGTAATATGCCAATTTGTTTCAGTGTCATAAGCATAAGCTCAGACACACTTCTGCAAGGTACAAATGCCATTTAGACACAGTAATCCTCTTGCAAAACAAAAAGTCATATCTCAAAGAAAAGGAGTAATAATGCGAACTATTAGATGTTAAACAAAACTACATGTCATCTTTAATGGTTAATCATGGTTTGCTTAAAGACCGTCCGGCTCTCGTCCAATCTTGTTTCGATATTGAGTTAATACAGTTAATCCTAATCAAGACACGCACCTTAACTGTTGTTATGTACGATTTGCATTTCGCTCCGCCCTTAGAGATTAGGCTGTTTAGAAACTCTCGACAATAAATTTTTGTTTTTCATTGTGCAGAAAAAGTAAATAGATTACTTTCATGCACACTTTAAACTATAAAATCCTGAAAGTCAAGACTATGATTAAGAAATATTAAGATTGAACTCTGCAAATACTGTTCACCATTAGAATACAACCATATCAGAGTCTTGAACATCAACTATACTAATAGTTTCAGACACTCCTGAAATTTCTGTCATTGTTAAGCACCTGCAACATGTTTTTGAGATTAAGACAATTTTCTCAAAGAAAAATACTTTATATAAATATAGGGGAAAATAAGGATATTTGTATGGGATTAAGCAAAATCGCATTGAATTTGGCAGAACGGACTGCCAGTTATGCTAAAATGTTAGGAAAATCAAGCATTTTGGAAACAAAACCAATTAGCAGAGTAAATGTTAGCGGATTAAAATATTCTGCAAATTTGAAAGCCGATACTTTTTCTCCCAAGATAGATAAATGGGTTGACGGAATAAAGACAACTCCTCCATATGTTGATCCTGAAACAACAGCAGTTATAGGGCATCATAGTTTTCACGGTGCAAATAGTCTATATAATACTACTATAGAGTCATTCTACAAGCAAATAGAAAGAAATTTTGCAGGAAGGCCAGAAGATATAATTAAACTGAAAGAACAAGGATTAGCATTTCTTACAGAAAATAATATTAGATCTCTAAAAAGAAATCGTGATTTTCTGAAACTTCAACCACAACCGCATCAAAGTACAGTATTTAGAGCTAGGAGCAGAAATTGTGATGGTGGCGGTGCCGATTTTGATATAATAAGCAAAGCAAAAGTCGGAGATGAAATAGTTCCGTCCGGTGGTTTTGCGTATGCTGCACATTCCAAGCCACAAACTGCTCCATATTTTGGATTACCTGACGGTATGTTGTACGAAATTGTCGTACCAAAAGGTAGTCAAATTTCAGTGAATATGGAACATGGCGGAGAAGCTGTATTTCCTGCACTGTCTAAATTTAAGTTACTGAAAAAGGAAACTCGTTATATCAAACGTATCCAAGATGAAGTTTCAAAAGTTTCAAATGCAAAAGCATATCCATACACATATGTAAAAATGGAATATGTTCCCGAAATTCCAGCATTAGGTAAAGAATTCGAAAATATAAGCCCTACCGAGATAAAAAACTTGGTACAACAAGCAAAAGAACAAAACTGCACAACTTGGGCAGATTTTGCAGAATTGCCCCAAAAATTAGGTTCATAAATATTCTTTTGTTAGAGAAAAAAAGTGTTGTCGGTGAAGTAGAAAAGAAAAAATCAAGCAAAATAAAACTTTCAGCGAAAATGTATCTGTTGTTTTGCAGTTGTTAGACTGTTGCAGAGATGTAGTGTTTTTCACAAAAAATAACAGAAAACAATTAGAAAAGTTTTCAGGAAAGCAAAATGCGCCAAAATGCTAAACAAGTTAGCATTTTGGTCGAAAGTCGTGAGATAAATGTAGATTTTTTGGAATAGATACTGTCAAAATTTTTCAAACAAAAATAGAGAGATTGCAGGCGATTTGCGGAGATAAAAAACACCTGTAAGATAAAAATAATACCGAAAATCTGCACAAACCTAGAATTTTCGCATAGGGTTTCCTGCAAATTTTAGACTTAGACCAGAATTTGGCTTTAGAAGTTCAAGTTGAACTTTTGGACTAAACAGTTTTCGGTAATCCCTGCATATCTCTAGCAACCTGCCAATTTCTCTATTGTCGAAGAAAACTCTTGTAGCAAGCAATTTAGATTGTTGTCTTTCATGCATAACTTGTTTTGCACGATACACACAAAGTTTTCGTTTTTCACTCAACGCACGCACTAATAAGGCTCGAACATAGTAACGATTGAAGTCCCCAAATGCAAGAGTTTCACGAATGTTAGACGAAATTTTTCTTCCAATACTGTCTTTTTCTCTAAAGTAAGAGGGTAAGAGTTTTTGTTGCAGGGTTTCAGGTGTTCCATTAGAAAAACACTCTTTCAGCAGTCTTTTGTAGGTAAACATGCCTGTAGCAGTCAGAGATTTTGGCTCATAAAACAAACCTGCTCTAAGGTCAAAATCCAACTCACTAAGCATAACTAATCTTGTTTGTTCATCTAAGTCAGGAAAGTAGGTCATAAAAAATCTCCTTGTAATTTGTGTAACAAACAAATTTTCAGGAGATTGGCTCTCTTGTGGAGTTTCAGAATAGGTCTGCAATTTTTTGCCTACAGGAGTTCAGAATTTCGTGTCAGAAAAAATGTGGGTTCAGAACATGCCCAAATCATAGACTAGGCAGCGATTTGGCGAATTTGGAGTGTTAAACCGTATGTCAAGGTCCAGTTTAAAAAAGACTCCATTATGGGGTCTTTTTTAATATATAATATTTAATTATATCTGCAAACAAAAAGGGATAAAATGAGAATTAATAGTATAAATAATATTTATAATGAAAATTCAAACAAAAATAATAACCAAACAAGTTTTACTGCATTAAAAGGTGTTAAATTTTATCAAGACTTTAATCCAAAAATTTATAATGAAGATGCCAAAGCATTACAATCATTTGAAAATTCTGTTCCATTAAAAAAGTTTTTTGAAAGATTTGATGGATATGTAGAATTTTATTCAGAATTGGTTCCGAGTTTCTTTTCTTCCAGAATGAGAGAACTTGCGGATTTAACAATCAAATTTGACCCTAATTCTGATAAACAAAAGATTGCTCAAATTCAAAAACAGAAAAATATATTTAGTAGAACGATCGATAAAGTTAAGAATTTTTTACAAAAGAAAAAAGAAGAACCTATTGTTATGTCAGAAATTAAAATTTTTGCAATGGATTCGAAGACTACTTCTGGAGTTGCAAATTTGACTGAAAAAATCAGAAACTTGAACGAAAAAGATATTGATTTGAAACTTAAAAAATTAGCAGAAGAATCAAATACCTAATATTCAATAATATCTAGCAAATTTTTGAATGCATATAAACTACTTCTATTTCCACTAGATTCTCTTATTAATTGAATAACATTTTTTTCTGCCAGTTTTTGTAATATAGAAATAGCTGTTTTTCTATTTGAAATATTTGTAGATTGTAAAAATGTTGTAGTTGTGAAAATTGGTTTTGAAAAAATACTATCTATAATAGCAGATGTATATTGTGATTTTGTTGTTTCCAATATAATATTTTTCATTTTATCAGCAAGTTCTAATATTTGGTTAATTTTGCTGGTATTTATTTTAGATTGCTCAATTATTGCAGTTAAGAAGAATTTAATCCAATCTTGCCAATTATTTTCTGCGGTAATATTCCTTAAATTACTATAATATTCCTCTCTATGACTTTCAAAATATTCACTTAAATAAAATATAGGTTGAGATAAATATTCTTTAGAATATAAAAATATTGGAATTAATATACGCCCTAATCTACCATTTCCATCTAAAAATGGGTGAATAATTTCAAATTGAGCATGTACAATAGCGAGTTGAATAAGTAAATCATCAAAATCCGAATTAATAAATTTTTCCCATTCATCTAAATAATTAATAATTTCATTCGGTGCAGGAGGAACAAATGAAGCCGTTTCTATGGTTGAGTTTTTAGGTCCAATCCAATTTTGAATTTTTCTAAATTCCCCTCTTGATTTATTTTCTCCTCTAACTCCACTCAATAAAACTTTATGAATATCTCTAATCATATTTAAATGTATAAAAGGTCGTTCTTTCAATAGTTCTGTCGCATAAGACATTGCAGAACGATAATTTAGAATTTCTTGAATTTCTTGTCTTTTATATGTATCAAAATTTTCTCCGGCATCGTGTTGTAAAACTTCTGTAAAAGTAGCTTGTGTTCCTTCTATTTTTGAAGACATGGTTGATTCTTTTGTTGTCACTGGTGCTAACAAAATTTGAGGATTAATCAGATGGCTTAAAGCTCCATTATAATTTGATAGTGCAGAATGAGATTTTCCAATAAGTGTGATTAGTTCTGCAAAATCAATTTTAATCTCTGCTATTTTTATAGGTTTTGTGGGTTGATACATTATACTAACTCCTATCAATATGAATATTATATAATAAACCAATT
>JBNMKP010000006.1:0-18588 GCA_050874405.1 bacterium | reverse complement strand
TGTTCAAGATTACGACGTCACTCTGTGTAAACAACTTCGCACTCTGCTCGACTTGTTTCCTCGTAATGACATGCCTTTTTATCCTTTCATGTCATACGAATCATGTAGGTCGGATTTACTAATCCGACACGTAAATTTATCGTGTTGGCATAGTAATGCCAACCTACATTTTACAATTTTATGGGCACTTCATCAATACCAACCCTATCCCTCCGTATATTATTTAATACAAAACGGGCTCGTGGTGGATACCGCGAGCCCGTTATTAAATCTATATCTCTTTGGATTAACCTCCTGCTGTGTAGCTTGGAGCAAGAAGTTTTGCATCGTTTTTCTCCATATCTTGGCAAGCTTTGTAATCTGCACTTGCAGTTTCCAATTGAGTTTTCAATGAATCTTGTTCTGATTGTAGCAAATCTTCTTCATCTTTTAATGGATTCAACTGCATTTCTCTTACTTGTTCAAAGTAATCTTGAATTTGTTGTTTTTGCATTGCAGCTGATGTTTCACAAGTTGCTGACATATTTGATACTTGTTGATTGTATTGAGACATCAATGCTGAATATGAATTGCTTTCTTCTGTTGATAATTGACTTCCGTTTTGAACTTTTGTCATAATTGCTGAAGCATTTCCAGCACCAAAGATAGAACTCATAAGTCCTGATTTTGCAAGGTTCATAGCTGCGTTTGATTGAGCTGTCAAGCTATTCAATGCGGCTTTTTCTTGTCTATCTATCATTTTTTCCATATCAGAGACATCTCTGGAAGCACGTCTCAAGCGGGCTTGAACACGCATCATGCGGGATTGGATGTTTCGCATCCTTTGCCCAGCAGCCAATTTTCCAAATGCTCCTAATAAGAAACCCATTGTTCTAGTATCCTTGTGTTAGTGTCCTCGTACTTATATAAAGTATTTCGTTCTTTGATAATTGCCTTTTTGGTTTTATCATGTTAAGTTATGTTACAAAAATAGGTTAATTTGTAGTATATACTTTTTATATAAACGAGTATCTATCCCAGTATTTACGGCTATATTGACAATTGATAAATTTTAATTTTTCTTGTAATATTTTTTGGTTTGTTGATAATAAAAAATAGGCTGAAACGTAAATTCAGCATGATTTTCAAGGGGAATATGTATGCTAAAAAAATTCTTTAATGTAAAAACAATAATATTTACTATACTTGCTATATTAATACTATTTTTAATCCCTAAAATGTACGGATTATTAATGATATTATTTGCATCGTTTGTATTTGCAGCGGCTCTAAATCCGTTAGTAAACAAATTGCAAGACAAAATCAAAAATAGAGCATTATCCGCTTCAATTGTGGTAATTACTGCAATTGTCACGATATTTGCACTAATTTTGCCAATAATTGTAATGTGCTACAAAGAAATTGAATTATTTATATCAATAATGCCTCAAAAAGCAGCATCTATTTACAATTTCATCACACATTCAAAACTATATGGACACACAATTGCAGAACTTATCCCTGTTAACAACTTAGCCGATGCGTCTTCAAATATTGCACAAAATGTTTTTAGCCAATCATGGAACTTCACAATGGCTGCAGCACAAGCTGTATTTGTAACTTTAGCATTAACAATGTTCGTATTTTATATTTTGGTTGATAAAGACTATTTAAGAGAAAAGTTTTTAGAATTCTTTCCGCCAAATATCAAGAAAAAAGCCGGAGATATACTATTTAACATAACATCTAAAGTCGGGAACTATGTAAGAGCACAAGTTTTGTCAATGGTTACTGTGGGCATTATGATAACATGTGTTGTTGCAATTTTGGGAATTGAATATCCTGTTTTACTTGGTTTAATTGCCGGAATTTGCGAAATCATACCGGTTCTAGGTCCAACAATTGCTGTTTGTGTAATCGTTGCAATTGCTTTCCCTTTAGGCGCTGTAAAAATTATATTAGCAATAGTGTTATTCTTAACGGTTCAACAAGTTTCAAATTACATGATTCGTCCATTCTTATTTGGAAAATTCATGAAACTTCACCCGATAACAATCATGGTTGCACTATTTGCAGCAGAAGAATTCCTCGGAATTTGGGGTGTAATTTTATCACCTGCAATCGCTGCAACAATCTGTGTATTAGTTGATGAATTGTACCTAACACCTATTAACGCAAAAGAAACAGGTATTTATATTGAACAAGCAAAATAATGAAATAGTTCTATATGATAGGGTTATAAAACGAGAAAATGATTTCAATATGTGGTTTGCATTCCCCGGACCGGAATCTTTTGCAATGTCATCATTAGGGTATTTGTGGCTTTATCGTGCAATTGATATGCTAGATGATATTAATATTGAAAGGGTTTACTCTGATTCAAAAACAACCGCACTATTAAGAGATAAAATCGACCTTATCGCAATATCTTTTAATTTTGACATGGATTTTTTGCAAATATTTAAATTCTTAGAATGGAACAAACTTGAATTTAAAGCAAAAGACCGATTAGATTCTGACCCGCTAATCTTTGCCGGAGGACCTGTTATTACATCTAACCCTGAACCTTACAAAGAAATTTTTGATTTCTTTATTATCGGCGATGGAGAAGACGTAAATCTTGAAGCCGTAAGAATTTGTAAAGAATATAAAGGCAAACCTAAAAATGAAATTTTAAAACGATTAAGTGAAATTGAAGGTGTTTATGTTCCAAGCTTAAATCCGACAAAAGTCAAAAAAGCGACCAAAAAACTTGCGGAATGTATTTATACACCAATTATAAGTGACAAAGCCTTTTTCCCGAATACATTCATACTTGAAGTCGAAAGAGGTTGCGCAAATCGTTGCGGCTTCTGTTTAGCTTCATATATTAATCTTCCGATAAGGTTCGTTCCTTATGAAAAAATTATTGAAGCAATCGAATTAGGCTTGAAGCACACAAATAAACTTGCCCTACTTGGCGCACAAGTAACAGCACACCCGAAGTTCAACGAGATTTGTAAATATATTGATAACAAAATTAAAAACGGTGAAGAAATCGAAATGAGCGTATCTTCTCTTCGTGTTGATTCGTTTAAACCTGAAATTGTACAAACACTGGTAGATGCAGGACAAAAAAATCTTACACTTGCAATTGAAGCAGGAAGTGAAAGACTTAGAAAAGTTATAAATAAAAACTTAAAAGAAGAACAAATCTATTCAGCAATTGAAGTCGCAAGAAATTGTGGACTTAAAGGAATAAAATTCTACGGAATGATTGGACTTCCAACAGAAACTCAAACTGATATCGAAGAAATCATAAACTTAGCAAAACGAATTAAAACAAAATACAAAGGTTTTGATATCTCATTTGGATTTTCAACTTTTGTTCCCAAAGCAAACACCCCATTCCAATGGTTTGGGCGAGAAGACGAAAAGAGCTTAGAGAAAAAAGCAAATTATCTAAAAAAAGAACTTCATAAAATCGGAGTTCAATCAAGCATATCAAGTGCAAAATGGGATTACTATCAAGCTGTACTTTCTCGTGGCGATGAAAAACTTACAGACTATTTGATAGAAGTTTACAAGCAAGGTGCAAAACTTGGCGCATTCAAAAAAGCAGCAAAACAATTAAAAATTGATACTGATTATTACGCAAACGAAACATACGCATACGAAAAGACACTACCTTGGAATTTTATTGACATTAGTCCAAGGAAAGAATTTCTAATCCAAGAAAGCAAACGATTGATTGAAATTTCTAAGGAAAATTAAACTTGCAACGGAACATGGTCTGAATAAACTAAACTTGACCATTTTTCAAAATATGTAATTTGTGTAGCACTACCTGTTCTGATAAATATCTTAGACAATTTATCTGCAGGAATTTCCAAAGCTCCACAAATTGCAGCCTGAATTACATCTGGATACGTAACAATGATAATTCTATTACCGACATTTTCTTCAACCAATCTATCAATAACAGTTTTAATCCTTGCAACGAATTCGTCTGATGCTTCAACAACAGAATCAGCCTTTTTATTCGGGTGAAGTAACAAATCTTGAATACCGTCAGGGTATTTTTCAAGAATTTGGCTAACTGTCATACCGTTCCATTGACCTAATCTACGTGATGTTAAATCATCTACAACAACATAATCCTTTTTAAACAATTTTGAAATCATCATTGCAGATTGTCTTGTTCTAACAGCTGGAGATGTATAAATTACATCATTTTTAATCGCTCTTGACTTCAAATATTTGGTCAAAGATTCCATTTCTTCAACACCAAGCTCTGATAATGGCGGATAATTTTCAGCTTCTGAAATTCTGCCTTCTTCTGAATATATTGTTGCCCCGTGGCATATAAACGTTATTTTACATTTTCTATTAAAATACATAACCGATTCCTTTATTTATTATAATTATAGCATAGATTTTGTTTTTGCGATAGTATTAAATTGATAAAAGGAGGAGCTACATGAAAGGAAAATCATTCAAATTCGGAGATAATATTTCTACAGACCATATTGCCCCTGGAAGGCTATATCACTTGAGATCAAATTTGCCGGAATTTGCAAAACACGTGTTGGAAGATGCTGATGAAACTTTCGCATCAAGAATGAAAAAAGGTGATTTTGTTGTTGCCGGTAGCAATTTCGGACTTGGTTCATCTCGAGAACATGCTCCTTTGATTATGAAAATTGCAGGCGTTGGAGCCGTTTTAGCAAAATCTTTTGCTAGAATTTTTTACAGAAATGCAATTAATATCGGACTTTTGGCAATTGAATGCGATACAGATGCAATTGATGATGGTGACGAATTAGAACTTGATATAGAAAAAGGAATTATCACAGATTTGACAAATGGTTCAATCATTCAAATAGAACCATTACCGCCTGTAATGATTAAACTGCTAAAAGATGGCGGACTAGTTGAACATATTAAAAAGAACGGAGATTTTAAACTAACCGACTAGTTGAAAAAATCCAAACTTAGCTACAATATCTTAATATATTGAGTTTTTAGAAAAAATATTATATTCTAAAATAGAATACGATTACAGTAAGGGGAGAAGACATGAATATCCAAGAACGCATGGACAGCATTAATGGCGTAATTAAACAAATCGCAGAATTTATACAAAACCATGAAGATATAAAAACAGATTTTAATGAATATTTAAGAACTATCGGAGCAAATTCTAAAACAGGAGTTCCTCTACAAACCGCTTGTTTTAGTTATATCCTTGAACGTAACCTTGGAGAGGATTTGAAAAGTATTCCTGAACTATACCTAGAAAACACAAAAGGTCTTGATAAAGATACAAAAGATATTGTTGAAGCAATCAACAATTCAATTTCGTCTGTTTTCGAAATAAAAAAAGTTACTAAAACAGGTTTTGACCTATTAAATATCGTAAATGAACGAAGATATATGATTACATCATTGATGAAAATGACAGCATTTAGAGGAATCGGTTCTGGCGATTATATCATAGCTCGTATTGTAAATATCAATGGTGATTACTATTTGTTGGAAATTTCAGGAGTACTTCCTGCAACCAGAAAAGATGATGCATATAGATTTGCAGTTGCAAAAATTATCCAAAATCCGGAACTTGTTTACTTGGATAACCCAGACAAACAAAAAGAAATTGAAGATGACGTTGCAGAAATTTATCAAAAATTTATTGATTTCTTTGGAACAACAGAAATCATCACAACTAACAAATGCGCAGATGATTTAATCAGTGTTTTCAATGATTACGCAGAAGATGGTAAAAAAGAAGACTACAAAGACTTAATCAAAGAACCTGAAGAATACAAATATTTTGCAGTTTCTGAGTTTAATAATTCTTACGACAATTTCTTAGAAAATTCTCTAGGTGGTTTTTCTTCTCACAAAGAAACTTACGATGTAGGTATTATTTATGATAAAGAACTTGGTTTATATGCAATTCCGTTCTATGGAACATTCAACAAGATTTTTGAAGTTAAAGATTACACAAAAATTCTTAACTATGATGCTTGTATCAAATATTTCTTAGAAAATGACAAATACTCTGCAAACTTAATAAAAATGGTTGCAGACAAACACAAAAACTTTATGGAAATTGTTAACTCTGTTCTTGCAAAGAATTATACTTTAGATGAACTTCTAAAAAAATACAAACGCAGATATGTTGATAACAAAATTATTTCTTCAACAACAGTATTATATCGTTCAAAAGTATTCTCAAATACTCTTGGAATCATTGAAGACAATGAAAACAAACCTGAAATAGATACTTCTAAAAAAATTGGAAGAAACGACCCATGTCCTTGTGGCAGCGGTAAAAAATATAAAAAATGCTGCGGAGCAAATTTATAATACAAAATAGCAAATTATGATTAAACAGTTAAAACTAAAAGATTACATTTTAATAGATGAACTGTGTGCCAATTTTGATGACAAATTAAACATTATTACTGGTGAAACAGGTGCCGGAAAAAGTATTCTTTTGAATGCTATTGACTTGGTATTTTCTTCACGAGTTTCCAAAGATGTCATCAAAACCGGCTGTGACAAGGCAACTATTGAAATAGTTTTAGAAAATACGAAACATGATTTGTCAAAATTATTTGAAGAAAACGGAATTGATAACTTAGGTTCTGAAATCATTATAACCAAAGAAATTACTCAAAGTTCTGTCCGTTCAAGAATAAACGGGACTTTAGTAAATCAAGAATTGATAAAGAATTTACGAACTCTGTTTGTTGATATTCACTCTCAACATCAGACATACACTTTTCTTCAACCGCAATATCATATAAATCTTCTTGATTCTTATGGAAAAGAGGATTACGGTCATATTCTTCAAGAATACAAAGAAAAATTTAAAAACTATGAAACGTTAATTAAACAACTTGAAGACTCTAAAAATTGCGCCAATGCAACAGAATCACAAATTGAATTTCTAAAATTTGAGATAAATGAAATAGAAGAAGCAAATATCCAAAGTGCAGACGAAGAAGAAGAATTAAATAAAGAGCTTGAAGTTTTAGAAAATGCCGAAAAACTAAAAGAGTTAACAGGAAGTTCTTATTGGGCAATCAATGGAGATGATGGTTCAATTCTTGAAGCAATGAGCCAAATCAAAATGGATATCTCAAAAGCTGCAAATTATGATAGTTCTTTAGAAGAGGTAAGCCAACAATTTGTTGATGCATTAGAAAACCTAAAGGATATCTCATCAACACTAAGAGATTACAGCCAAAATCTTGAAAACGACACTCAAAGATTAAATGATATACAAGAAAGGTTGTTTATCTTTGATAAACTTAAACGAAAATATGGCGGAACTTTAGAATCTGTATTAAAAAGTTATAATGAATTTTGCGAAGAACTTTCAACTATTGAATTTTCAACTCAAAACATTGAAAAACTTGAAGAAGAAATCAAAAAACAAAAAGAAGAATTAACACAACTTGCCGCTAAAATCACCGAGAATAGAGAAAACTATGCACAAGTTTTATCAGTACTTATTCAAGATAAACTTGCAGTTTTAGAATTACCAAAAACAAGATTTGAAATCAGAATTACACCTAAAGAACTTTCATCAAATGGAGCAGATAACGTTGAATTTATGATTTCTACAAATGTTTCAGAAGATTTAAAACCACTTGCAAAAGTTGCCTCTGGCGGTGAAATTTCAAGAGTTATGCTTGCAATAAAATCAATATTTGCACAAAACGACGATATTGATACAGTTATTTTTGATGAAATTGACACAGGAATTTCCGGTAAAGCATCGCAAAGTGTAGCAGAAGAAATTGTAGAATTAAGTAAATCTCACCAAGTTATCGTAATCACCCACCAAGCAATAATTGCTTCAAAAGCTGACAAACACTTCTATGTAAGAAAATCACAAGAAGATGAAACAAAGGTTGAAGTTTATGTTTTAACAGGTGATAACAAGATAAAAGCACTAGCAGAACTTGCAGGCGGGGAAATAAACGAACAATCAATTGAATTTGCAAAATCTCTTTTATCATAAATAAAAACCGGCAAAATACCGGTTTTAAATTTAGAATAATAAATGATGAATGATGAATATAATTAATTTTCAATAAAATCTTTCATGTGATTAGTTTTTGAAAATCGTCGCATTTTAGTTAATGCATTTTCTTCAATTTGCCTAATCCTCTCTTTTGAATACCCGAGCATGCCCCCAAGTTCAGCTAACGTTTTTGGTTTTTCAGAATTTATACCAAAACGATGAGTAATTACACTTTTTTCTCGTTCTGTCAAAACATTGAACAATTCAGGAATACCAAGCTTTAGAAAAGCTTCTTTTGTTTGCTCCTCTGGATTGTTACATGACTTATCCTCAATAAAATCTCTCAAACACAAATCATCAGTAACAGAGGTTTCCAAACTAATCGGTTCTAAAATTATTGAATCTCTAATTTTTCGAAGCTTAGGTAATGAAACGCACAAAAAATCAGCAAGCTCTTGTTCTGTCGGCTCTCGCCCTAAATCAGAAGACAAAATAGCATAAGCAGACTTGTATCTTCGAATTTTATCTGCCATGTGAACCGGTATGCGAATTGTCTTAGAATGATTCGCTATTGCTCTGATTATTGATTGTTTAATCCACCATGTCGCATAAGTTGAGAACTTAAAATTCTTAGAATAATCAAATTTCTCAGCTGCCCTAATCAATCCGATAGAACCCTCCTGAACTAAATCCATGAACAATACACCTTGCCCAACGTATCTTTTTGCAATACTTACAACCAGCCGCAAGTTTGCTTGAATAAGTTTTCGCTTAGCAACCGCATCTTTTTTCTCTTTGATAAGTTTACCCAACTGCTTTTCTTCTTCAGATTTAAGTAGTTTTATTTTACCGATTTCTTTCAAATAAAATTGCAAAATATCATCTTCATGCGCAATTGAATTAAATGTTTTAATTTCTTCACCGGTATTTTCGTCATAATTGTATGGACTAATCTCTCTCAACAAATTTAAACTCACATTCTCCTCCTGCTATAAACGATAAATCCTACTTTACAGACAAAGACGAGATAAATAAAAAAAAGTTTCAACAAAACACTTGACATTAAAATTTGTTCTTGATAATATAAATCTTGCGGAGGGGATTAAAACCGAAGCAAACAGTACATTAGCTAGAAATTAAATAGTAATAAATGGGCGTTTAGCTCAGTTGGTAGAGCGTCTCCCTTACAAGGAGAGGGTCGAGAGTTCGAGTCTCCCAACGCCCACCATTTAAAAGAGTCCGAAAGGACTCTTTTTTAGTTTTTATAAAAATAATTGTTAGAGCAAAAGGAAATTTCAAGATAGAATTTAGCCAATAACAGACTCTTCACTATTCAAGCGAACTTATTTTACAAACCATTATTCTTGTGGTTTATTATATGTGGGATTTATATTAAAAAACACTTAATAATTTTTAACAACATAACAAATTATTTTATGTTCAGACTTGATATAACTACGTATAACTATGAATAAGTAATAGTAATAAAGAAAGGGTATGTGTTTATGAAATCGATAAACAACAGAAAAATGATTGCTACGGCTCTTGTTATCAGCTTTTTAGCTCAACAATCTTTCATGACTTCAGCCTTGGCATCAGACATTTCAGGAGTTACAGGAAATAACGGTGTTTACAATATCAACCCGACTGACGTAATTGGCGGCATGGGTTTTAGAAAATACGAAAACTTCACTTTAAGCAAAGGCGATATTGCAAACTTAATTTTTAAATATGGAAAAGACAACGTATCACAGTTTGTTAACCTTGTTGATAACACAATCAACATCAATGGTTTAGTTAACACAGTAAGAGATGGCAAATTCTATAACGGAAATGCCGTATTCATCTCTCCTAACGGTATGGTTGTTGGAGAAAGCGGTGTTTTGAATGTTGGTTCTTTATCAGTTTACACCCCAACACAAGCTTCATATAACGCATTTGTTAATAACAAATACAAAGGCGATTTAAATAAAATGCAACAAGGTACAGCAGATGTAAAAATCGACGGTAAAGTATTTGCTGCAAACAATATTAATATTATCGGAAGAGATGCAGCTGTTGGAACTCACGGAGCTTTGATTGCAGGGGTTGCAAATCAAGGAATTTTAACTTCTAACAAAGCTTCAGATATCTTGTTCAATTCTCTAGTAAATACAGGAAATATCAAAGCTGCTGATTCACTAGGTTTACAAAACGGTAATATCGTTATCAAAACAACCGTAAATGATGGCGGAATTGACATTGCAGGTCTTGTTAAAAATAATGGCAAAGGTAATATTTCAATTCAAAACAACGGAACTCAAGAATTGAATATTAGTGGTAAAGTTCAAAATGCTAACGGCAATGTTCAAATCGTAGATAGACAAGCAGGAACTACAATTTCCGGAGATATTTCAAACAACAATGGAAGATTGGCAATCAATAATAACAAAGGTCAATTAAATATCACTTCAAAATCTAACATTTCAAATAGTGGAGATTTAAGAATCACTAACAAAGGTGTTGGCGGACAAATTATTGATGGTAATGTTGCTAATAACGGCTTAACACTTATTTCAAGTAACGCCGGAGATACAGTTATTAACGGAAACATTCAAAACAAAGATGGAATGTTAACAATCGTAAGTAACGGTTCCGGTCTTGAAATTGGTAAAAATGCAGAAATTTCAAACAACAATAAAATCAAAGTAACTAACACCGGTAAAAACGGCTTCACTATGAACGGTACAATCAAGAATAACGGTTCAACAGCTTTAACAAACTGGAGCGGAGATTACGTTATCGGTGGTACAATCGCTAACGAAAAAGGCAAAATGAACTTATCAAATGCAAGTTCAAATATGCACATCACAAAAGATGCCGTTATTTCTAACAACGGAGATTTACAAATCATCAATTCAGGTAAAAATGGATTGACTATTGATGGTAAAGTTGAAAATTCAAGCACAACAAACGTTTGGAACACAAAAGGAGATATGAACATCAACGGTTCTATCGAAAATACAAACGGTAAATTAACAGTTACAAATGATGGTAACGCATTAAACGTTAACGAAACAGGTAAAATTTCAAACGATAAAACAACTATCATCACAAACAATGGTATTGGCGGATTGAACTACACTGGTTCTTACTTAAATTCCGGCGATACAATCATTGAAAACAAAGCAGGTGATGCAAATCTTGATGGTGATTTAATTCAAAATACACATAAAATGGTTGTTAAAAACTCAGGTGAAGCATTAAACATTGACGGAACTATTACTGGTCAAGATGCAAACATAACTGTATATAACACTGGTAAAGATGGAATGTTTGTTGATGGTTCTATCGCTGCAACAGGTAAAGGTGATAATATTTCAATAATCAACAAAAACGGTGATATGGTATTTGGAAACGGTGCCGTTTCAATGGATAAAGGAACTATCAATATTGCAAACAGCGGAAACGAAATGTTCTTAAGCGAAAAAAGTTCTATTACAAACAAAGACGGTAAAGTTTTAATCGGAAATTCCGGAGCTAACGGTGCAAGAATTGATTCTTACATTGAAAACAACGGAGTTACAAATATCACAAATAAAGCTGGCGATCTTGTAACAAATGCAATTATCAAAAACCAAAACGGTAAACTTGAAATCGTTAACAACGGTAATAGTTTAACTGTTGGTGGTAACGCAATGATTTCAAACAACAGTGACGTAAAAATTGCTAACACTGGTGTTGGCGGAATGAACATCAAAGGCTTTGTAGAAAACAATGGTTCAACCGCTGTTTCTAACTGGAATGGTGATATGGTTATCAGTGGTAAAATAGAAAACCAAGATGGCAAAATGAATATCACAAGTGCAAAACAAAGTAACGGATTGCACTTAACAAAAGAAGGTCAACTTCTTAATAACAACAGCGAACTTTATATCCAAAATACCGGTAAAAACGGAATGATTTTGGACGGCGAAGTTAAAAATAACTCAACAACTACTTTGTACAATGCAGGCGGAAACCTTGAAGTTAACGGTCTTGTTCAAAACAAAGGCGAATTGATGATTTCAAACAGAGGTCAAGAATTAGTTGTTGGTAAAGATGCTATTATTCAAAACGATGGTAAAACAACTATCAGAAATAACAGTATCAAAGGTATGACTATCGGCGGTACAATTCTTAACCAAAATGATGTTCTTAATATCGAAAATACTGCAGGATACTTGAAAACAGATAAAGATTCACAAATCATCAATAGAAAAGCAGATATCAATATCACAAATTCAAGCGCTGGAGCTATGACACTTGATGGCAGCATTTACAATGTTGAAGGCGATAACATCAACCTTAAAAACACAAGTACTCGTGGCGGAATCGTAGTTGATGAAAATGCTTTAATCAACACTCAAGGTGATGTGAATATGGAAAACTACGGTATTCACGGTATCAGAGTAAGAGGTAAAGTTGCAGCAAATGATATAAACATCGGCAACAAAGACTCTCACGTTTACTTAGGTAAACCAAACCAAGAAAAAACAGACGAAGATGTTGCAAACTTGAACGCACTTAATAATGTAACATTTAACATTGAAAACGGTTCATTATTAAATGAAGGTTCAAAAAATACCTTAATCCGTTCAAACGGTGATTTAACAATCAATGTAAACAACGGTAAAATTGGTGTTGAAACAGGAACAAGCGGTGGCGGATACACTTACGGACCAACCAAAGATCAAGTTGATACATCAAAATCAATTAACGTTGATGTAAATGGTAAAATTAATGCTCATACTTTAGATACAAAGAAAACAAACGGAGATTATGCAATCAACTTAGCAAGCTTCGGTTCTGATATGAACATCGACCACATCTATGCAGACGGTAGAGTTCTTCTTCTAACTGATAAAGATGCAGATGGCAATGTAGGTTCAATCCTAAACGCTTCAACAGATAATACAAAAGCAAATATTCAAGCTAAAGGTTTATCATTAGCTTCAAGCGGAACAATCGGAACAAAAGACAATGCATTGACAGTTAACGATACAAACTATGCATACAAATCAAACTACCAAGCTATCGGAGATGTAAATCTTAAAGCTCTAGATAATCAATACAAAAAAGCAGATGTTAAATACATCATCTCAAATACAGGTGACGTAAATGCTGAATTCGTTGGTTCAGCGAGAGTTAAAGATACTTTCTCTGGAAATGGAAACGTTAATGTTACCAATAGAACAGGTAAAATGAACTTGGTAAATAACGGAACAACTCCAAATACAACAAATGCTGATACTTATTTTGATTTCGCAAAATAAGACAGTAATTAAATAATACAAAAAGGTTCAATTCTAAACAAAAGAATTGAACCTTTTTATTTATTAACAATCAGATGACATTTATGAAAAAAAATGTTATTCTAAATATAAGGCAAAATAATAATTATAGGTGTTGGTTATGAAAAACAAAAAAGCATTTACGTTAGCAGAAGTATTGATTGTATTAGCACTTGTTGGATTTCTGTTTACATTAACAATTCCAAATTTAGTGCAAAAACAAGGTTCACTTGAATACATCAAAAAAGCTAAACAAATGCAAAAAGATTTGCAAACAGCTCTTACAGAAGTTTCTGCTCTAAACGGAAACAAAAATCCTGATGAATGGGAAGCGGTAAGAACTAGCGAAAATAAAGCCGAAGCAATTACAAATGAACTTGCAAAGAAAATAAAAATCTTGTCATATTGCGGAAGCACACCTCACGGTTGTTTTGCTCCTAAAGGCTACCGAACAATAAGCGGACGTTCAACAAACGCTGTTTTTCAACCTCTAAAACCTAATCGTCTAACAATAGATAAAGAATTTCCAATAGAAGAAAATAATCAAGATGAACAATTGAACATGAATGATTTGAACGCTTTTTATGATGGAGAACAAAAGCCTCAGCAACCACAATATACAGAAGCAAATCCAAAATCATCTGTATCATTTATTTCGTTGTTAGATGGTGGAGCTGCAGTAATCAAAACAAACTCTACATACTGTGACGGCTTGATTTCATCTATTGATAAAGTGAAAAGACCTCTTTGCGGAACAATAATTATAGATGTAAATGGTCCTGCAAGACCAAATATGCTTGGAGTTGATGTATTTGGATTTTATATCTCAGGAACATCACTTGTTCCTATGGGATTTTATGGAGATGATTTTTCATTCAATTCTAACTGTTTAAGAAACAATATGAAAAATAGTGAAAATGGTCTGGCATGTACAGCTTGGGCATTAACAAATAAAAATATGGACTACAGAAAATGTGCCGCAGGTGATGTAATTGATTGGACAACATCAACAACTTGCGATAATACTCCATAAAATTTATAAATTTTAATTCAATATAAAAAAGGCGAAATTTTTTAATTTCGCCTTTTTGTTAAACCTTTTTAGAGAAGATAAACTTAATTATCTATTCTTTTTTGAGTGTCGTGTTTGATGATTTTTCTTGCAAGTAAAACCAAAGCAAGAATTCCGACTAAGATAACGAACGCAATTGCAAATCCGCTATATTGAACATATTGCAACTTGATTACAGTTGGAGAATCTTGAGAAATATCCCAAGTGTAAACATTACCAGAAACAGAATCTGCGTTGTTTGAAGATGCAAAAGTCGGAACTTTAACACTAAATGAAGCTTTCAAATCTTTAATGCTTGGTTCTTTTTTGTTTTCTTCATTTTGTTGAAGATTTTTATTTACAAATTCTTTTGTTGATTCATCAAGATTTTGCGCAAAAATATCTTCTTTAGCAGAATCATCAACATCATATTCTGACGGATCTCCATATTCTTTCAAATAAACAGGATCTAAACCTTCTGCTCGTTTAACTTGTTTTTTCTTTTCAGCCTTTTTAACTCTTTTAATTTGATTTTTCAAATTGTAAGTTGCATCAATATTAAATGATGAAACTAGGAAACTTTTTTTAACTTCAATAAACTTACCACTTGGCAAATTAGATGTAAAACCAAGAGATGACAAGTCTAAATCTGCATATTTCAAATCTTTAACAGATTTTGAAGCAGTAATTGTTGATAGTTTTTTACCGTAAGCTTCTTGCGAAGTGTATAACGGGTCTAAAAATTTTGCATAGTTATCTGTTATAGTAAGAGCTGCAATATCAGATGAATCTGACAAATTCCCCTCATAAGTCAAAGAGGTTGCAACACTCGCTGAACGGTCATCATTTATTGTAACTTGAGTATCAATATTAGTACAACCTGTTAATAACGGTACTAACAAAAGAAGCGATACAATAACCTTTTTCATAATTTAAATCTCTCCTTACGTCTTCTTAATAGAGATATCATAACATAACTTTTAAAAGATGTTAAATTATAAAGAATATTTAAGGTATAATAAAATGTATGAAAATAAATGACGAATATACAGTAAAAATTGAAAAGATAACAAATTTAGGCTTAGGACTTGCAAGAATAGACGGTTTTGTAGTTTTCGTAGAAAACACCTGTCCTGAAGATGAAGTAAAAATTAAAATCACAAAGGTAAACAAAAACTTTGCAAATGGTAAAGTTTTGGAAATAATAACACCATCTGAACACAGGGTTAAGCCATTTTGTCCAATGCAAAAAGTTTGTGGAGCATGCCAGTTGCAATTCATTGACTATGATTACCAACTTGAACTAAAAAGACAAATCGTAGAAGACACAATGAAAAATATTGGAAATCTTGATATAGATATTCCAAAACCAATTCCTAGCCCACAAATAAAAAACTATCGTCATAAAATTCAATACCCTATTTCAGAAACAAAAAATTCGAAAAGAATACTTGCAGGGTATTACAAACCCGCAACCCACGAAATTGTAAATATTAAATACTGTCCGATTCAACCGGAAATTTGCGATAAAATCATTGAATTTATTAGAGAAAAAGCATTTGATTTTGGAATTTCCGGCTACAATGAGAAAAAACATTCTGGAGATTTAAGACATGTCGTGATAAGAAGTTCTCTTGCAACAGGGAAAAATTTGGTAGTTCTTGTTGTAAATGCTACAAAATCTTTTGAAAGACTAAATGATTTTGCAAAATGTATTTTTGATGAATTTTATGAAGTTGCAGGCGTTTGTGTAAATTTCAATTCTAAAAAGACAAATGTTATTTTAGGTAATAAAACGGAATGTCTTGCAGGTAAGAGCTTTGTTAAAGAACGAATTTTGGATAAAACTTTCCGAATCGGTCCTAACACTTTTTTCCAAATAAATCCGAAAAGTGCCGAAAACATCTTTAGATATGTAAAAGATTATATTAAAGATAACTTCGAAAACCCAACAGTTCTTGATGCTTATGCGGGAATTACATCATTTGGAATTTGCATCTCAGATATTTGTAAAAAAGTAGTCAGTGTGGAAGAAAATAAAGAATCAGTTGAACTTGCAAGAGAAACTGCTGAAATTAATAATATTCATAATCTTGAAATTCACAACCAAGACGCAACTATCTTTTTCCAAAAAGAAAAGAGAAAATTTGATGCAATTATTCTTGACCCGCCAAGAAAAGGTTGTACTAAAGAAAGCCTTGATAATGCAGTAAGATTATCTAAATCAATAATCTATGTAAGTTGTAATCCTGCAACACTTGCAAGAGATTTAAAATACTTGAAAGAAGAAAAAAACTGTACCGTAAAATCGATACAGCCTTTTGATATGTTCTGTCACACCTATCACATTGAAAATGTTGCAATTATTGAAAATTAATCAGCATTGAAATTGTGAGAGATTGCTTTTTTCAAATTGTCATGGACTTTATTTAGTAATGCCTTATCACTACGTAAGTCTTTAGCTAGTTGTTTCTTTTCACTATCAGTAATTTTTGGAGATTTTCTTGCTTCCTTATAAACAGATGAAACTCTGTCATGCAAACCAGCGAAATAGTTTTCAAACATACTTACATCTGTTTCAGAGAATGAAATAGGAATAGAATCAGACAAATCATATAAATCTTTGTTTTTAGCATTTAGGAATAATTTTTCTGAAACTTTTCCTCTAAACATTTGTCTGATTAAATCAATATAACGAGATGCTTTTTGAGAATGAGAACCAATTGTTTTGTTACTCAAATCGACATGCAATTCATCAAGTTCTCTCAATGGAGTATAAATAAATGAAGATTCAGCATGTTTTGCTTTAGAATAATTTGGACCAAACACAATAAGCAACTCATGACTTACCGGATTTTTCTTAGCATCAAAATCACGAACAAAACGCATTTGAATATCTTCATAACCTGATTTTTGCGGTTTACCGATTGAATATTTTAACTCTTCCGGTAATTTTGTTACTTGATCAGCGACATCGTCTAGTCTTATATCCAAATCAGGAACAGCCTTTTCTAAATCTAATTTTTTAGCTTCTTCTTCTGTTGGAATATAACCTCTTTTCATAAGGTCTTTAATAGTCTTTTTCTCTGTTCCGAGAACATAACCACGTTTTTTCATTTCCGCAAGTAATAAATTCAAAGAATCTAAATCGTAAGGATTGTTACAATATAATGTTGCACGAATTGAATCCGGAACTTTAAATTTTCCGGAACGAACAACTTTACTTGCATATGAATCAGGAGATTTTACAGGACTTAACTCACAATATTCTCTATCAAAAGAAAAACCTTTGTCCTTTAATCTAAATGCAACTGATTCCAAAATATCCAAATAAGTAATTGCTAAACGTCTTAATCTTGGAGTATCTGCTGCAACTTGAGCTTCTAAAAAGTCTGATACTTTTGAACTTGCACGACCCATTCCAGAAAAGGAAACCGTATCTTTTGGAAGAGCTTTTAAATTAGGAGCTGTAACATTGTTATTTTGAACAGGAGAACTAATACTATTTAAATGATTTGCACGAGATAGTGCTGGGGTAATTGATAATATATTCATAATAGAGTAAATCCTTTCAGGAAATATAATGATACTGAACATTTATTATTTACAATTAATTGAATTTATTTGCCAAATTGTAACATAAATTTACATGCTTAAATTTGGGTCAAAAGATATGTTTGTATTATCATGAAATATGTACAGTTATAATTAAGTAATAGCGCATATAAATAAGGAGGGTTACTAACTATGCCAGGAAAAACTATAACAGTTGATGGTAACTACGCTGCAGCGCATATTGCGTATGCTTTAAGCGAAGTATCAGCAATTTATCCTATCACTCCTTCATCTACTATGGGTGAATGGATTGATGAATGGGCATCTCAACACAAGAAAAACATTTGGGGTGAAGAAGTAAGAGTTGCAGAAATGCAATCTGAAGCAGGTGCAGCAGGTGCTGTTCACGGTTCTTTAGCTGCAGGTTCATTGACTTCAACTTACACAGCTTCACAAGGTTTATTACTTATGATTCCTGTAATGCACAAAGTAGCAGGTGAAATGCTTCCACACGTAATTCACGTTGCAGCTCGTGCTTTGGCAGCTCAATCATTAGCAATTTTCGGTGACCATACAGACGTTATGGGTTGCCGTAACACAGGTTATGCAATGTTGGCTGCTAACTCTGTTCAAGAAGAAATGGATTTAGCTCTTGTTGCTCACCTTGCGAC
>JBNMKP010000005.1:0-18632 GCA_050874405.1 bacterium | reverse complement strand
TGCAAGAAACAATGCAACTTGCAGGAAATCAAACTGTCCACTACGAACATATTGTTCTTGCAGCAATCAACGACAAACAATCTAGAATTCCACAATACCTTGAAAATGTAGGTTTTGATATCGAAAAATCCAGACCTCTAATTCAAAAACTTGTTCAAAGGAAAGAAAAGAAAACTTTCCACCCAGAACTTGATGAAGCCAAAGAACCGGAAATCAATTTGACAAGAGAAACAGATTCATTGTTTGACAACGAAGAATCTGCAAAAGTTTTCAAAAGAGCTGTTGCAAAACTTTCAGCTTCAAACTATGAAATCTTGGGTACAGAGCAAATTATATCTTCTATTTTGGAAGATAAAGACTCTCCACTTGTCAAAATTCTTGCACAATTTGGTGTGACAGAAGAACTTTTTGAAGATAAATTATCCAAAGTTCAATCAAGACAAGCAGAATACGAAGGGAGACAAATTGTATTCACTCCAAATGCCTTTCTTGCTATGAATTTGGCACTTCAAACCGCAAAAGAGCTTGGTTCATCGGAAGTTTTACCTGAACACATGATTTTAGGATTATTAAAAACTAAAAAAGGTATTGCTTATAACATTTTCAAAGAACTTCATATCAATGATGATGATTTAGCACACGGAATTATTAAACCAATTGAAAAACAAATGCCGGAAACTCTTACAATCCTTAGACTTGCAAAACAAGAAGCAAGGAGAATGGGACGTGGTGTTGTTGGAACTGAAATGATTTTGTTAGGAATTATCGGAGAAGCAACCGGTGTTGGTGCAATAGTTTTGAACGAACTTGAAATAAATATCCGAGATGCAAGAATGGTTGTAGCTCAAATTGTTGGTTCTGATAACGAGTATTCTGATGATATTGTTTATACAAAACGTGCCAAAAGAATTCTTGAAACAGCTTGGGATTATGCAAAAAAAGCGAATAAAACTAAGATTGAATCTTCTGACTTGTTGTGGGCAATTACAACAGAGCCGGAATCCCTTGCGATGCAATCTCTAGAACAACTTGGAACAGATGTTGTTGAAATTAGAGAGGGCATCAAAAAACATACTCTTAAAATATAATTATGAATAAAATTCAACAAACAATTAAAGAATTTTTGGAAAAATATAACCTTAACAACCCAGAAAACACTTATTTATGCGCTTTTTCTGGAGGTTATGACTCTATGTGCCTTTTGCATTCTCTAAAGCAAATTACTCCACAAAATAGAATTATCGCAATCCACCTAAACCATAATTGGCGAGGGGAAGAAAGCAATCAAGAAGAAGAAAATTGTAAAAATTTTTGCAGTGAAATCGGGGTTGAATTTTATAGTGAGAAACTTTCTTCTGATATTCCGCATACTGAAACAGCCGCCCGAGATGCAAGATATAAATTTTTTGAATCATGTAGCAAAAAATTCAACAGCAAGATAATCTTTACGGCTCACAACAAAAATGACAATGCCGAAACTTTAATTTATCGAATTTGCAAGGGAACAGGTATCAGAGGTCTTTGCGGAATTGCTCCGAAAAGAGAAATATATTATCGTCCGCTTTTGACAATTTCAAGAGAGAAAATTGAAAAATATTGTACGGATTTTAACCTTAAACCAAACAATGACAGCTCAAATAATGATACAACCTACAAAAGAAATTTTATCAGGGCTGAAATTTTACCAAAATTGAATGAAAAAATTAATCCAAATACAATTGATATGATAAATTCCTTGTCTAATGCCGCAAAAGAAGACTCTGCAATTGTTGAAGAATACTTAAATCAACTTTATACAAAAATTAAACAAGATAATAAAATCAAAACACAGGAATTTTTGAAGCTTTCATTTCCGACTCAAAAAAGAATTATTTATAACATTTTTATCGAACATAATCTTGATTATGACAACGAAAAAATCACAAATATTTTAGACATTATTTTGAATAATTCGACTTCAAAATCTGGCAAAATCTGTTCTCTTACAACAAATCTCTGGATTTTCACCAACAATCAATTTATTGAAATTATAAATAAAAAAGATGAAAAAATTCAAACATTGCAAATAAAAAAAGAGGGCAAATACGAAACTTCGGATTATATTTTTACGATAGAAAAATACGACAAAATTCCAACTCATTTTCCAAAAGAAAATGAAAATATTGCAATCGTGAATCTTGAAAATCTTGATTTCAATTTTGAACTCCGCACAAGACAAGATGGAGATATTATTCAACCATTTGGAATGTCCGGAACTCAAAAATTAAAAAAATATCTTAATGAGAAAAAAGTTCCACAACACGAAAAATCAAACATTTTACTTTTAACTCAAAATAAAGAAATTCTTTGGGCGACAGGTTTGGGAATAAGTGATAAAATAAAAGTAACAACAAAACCAACACACAAATTAACAATTGAAAAGAAGAGAGGCTAAAATGGATATAAAAGTTGAAGATTTAAAAGTTCTATTTTCAGAAGAACAATTACAAACAAGAATAAAAGAACTAGCACAAGAAATGAACAAATTTTATAATGGCGAAGATGTTGTCGCAATTTGCGTTTTGAAAGGCGCTGTTATGTTTGCTGTTGATTTAGTCAAAAATCTTGATATGCCTCTACAAATGGAATTCATCAGACTTTCAAGTTATGGTTCTGCAATGTCAACATCAGGAAAAGTTAATGCAGTAGATATCAAACTTCCGGATTTGAATGGCAAAAATGTTTTGATTATTGAAGATATTGTTGATACAGGTTTAACTGCAAAATTTTTAATAGACTTTATGCACTGCAATTTTAATGCAAAATCTATCAAATTCTGCTCTCTACTTGATAAAAAAATAACAAGAAAAGTTGATGTCGAACCTGATTATTATGGTTTTGAAGTTGACGACAAATTTGTAGTCGGATATGGATTAGATTATGAGGGTTTTTACAGAAACCTACGTTATATCGGCTACGTTGATAAGGCTCATACTCGTGTATAAAAACGCAATTGAACAAATAAATAAATTCTACGAATTCAATCTGAATAACAATCCAAACCAAATTTTCGAAATTTTGAACTCAATTATTCAGTTTGAAACTTGTGGAATTTTTTATATTTGTCCAAATAATTTATCACTTGAAATGGGGAATTTAAATGTTCCGAAAAATATTTCAATTGATGAAAATTTTTCAAATAAGATTTTCGAAAATTCAACCGATAACTACATAGAAGAATTAAAAAATATTTTAAATATAAAGTCTAAGATTCTAGTTGAAAAATTAACCACAAAAGGCACTATTTTCGGACTTTTAATTATCGTTCGAGGAAAATATTTTTCAAAAGAAGAATCAATTATATTCAAAACTTGCTCATCAATTATTTCAAATTTGATTAAGGATTTAGAGCTTTCAAAAGTTCTAAAAATGCAAGTTGAAGCGCTCCAAAAAGGAATCCTTGAAACAAACAAAGCTTACGAAACAATAAAAAAACAAAATAAAAAAATCAAAGAAAATGAAAAACTTCAAAATGAATTTGTTGCAAATATATCACACGATTTACGCACTCCATTGAACTCTATCATTGGTTTTTCGGAAGTTTTATCAAACAAAATTTTCGGAGAATTGACACCTAAGCAAAGCGAATATATTGAAGACATTAGACTATCCGGAATTCGTCTGCTTGGAATGATTAACGAAATTCTTGATATCTCAAAAATTTCATCACACACAATTAAATTAAATTTGTCTGACGTTGATTTAAACCTTGCAATAGATGAAGTTTGCAATATCTTAGCTCCCGCCATAAATAAAAAACAAATTCAAATCGCGAAAGAGACACAAGATATTACCCTAAAAGCAGACTATATCAAAATTCAACAAATACTATTCAACTTGTTAGGGAACGCAATAAAATTTTCTAATCCTCAATCCACAATTGAAATTACAACCCAAACGAACAAAAATAATGCTGTTATTAAAATAAAAGACCACGGAATAGGAATAGACAAAAAATATCACAAAAAGATTTTTGACAAGTTTTACCAAGTCGAAAATGCACTATCAAAAACAGAAGCCTCTACTGGCTTAGGTTTGACAATTACAAAGGAATTCGTAAAACTTCACCACGGGAAAATCGAACTTGAAAGTTCTCCAAACAAAGGAACAACTTTCGCAATCACAATCCCGATAAACTATTTCCACGGATAACTCCTATCAATTATCCAACCTGCACGTTTAATTTTTTCTGCACAAGTAACAGTATCTGAATCATAAATTCCAACTTCATAAGAACAATATTTATTTACATCATCATTGCTCAAATTTGTTCCGTAAGGCAAAACCCCTTTTCCATCAGACACAAGTATAAGTTCAAATATATCTCGACCTAAACGATTAGGCTTTTCACCTCCATTTATATCAACAAAAACAACCGGATTTGAAACCTGTACTTGATCTAGAGTTTTCCAATAACTAGAAATGATAAAATAAACAAAACCGTCCATAGTAGAGAACAAAGTTCTTGTAGAATTACTACCCCAACCCCAATCTGTCAATTGTCCGTTTATCATATACATCGGAGGATTAGAGGAATAACCACAATCTTGAGCAGATGTACAGAATTGATTAACCTTGATATAAGGTTCCCAATATTTCTTAAAATACTCACTAGCACCAAGTGCCGTTTGCTCTTCTGGACTTAAATCCCCATTTTCATCATAAGATAGTTTATAAGCTTGATTTAACACAGAAATTGCTTTCTGTAACTTTGTGACAGTTTGCTTCTTTTGATAATGTGTAATCAAGTTTGGAATTGTCATCGCCGCAACTACTCCGATGATACCAAGGGTGATTAGAACCTCTGACAAGGTAAATGCAAGTTTCTTTTTAGTAGGCAATAAGGCATTAGGGGAATAAGGCAATAAGTTCTTTACGTTTTTATTAGCTTTTTTACTATTTGCACTATTATTAATTGTCATTCCGAATTGCGGATTTTGGCAAGAGTGGAGCGATAGCGGAACTCGTCCTAGGAAGGGCTGCGTTGAGCCGGCCGACCTGCCAATAATCCAAGACATGTTTCGGAATCTCCTTAACTTTTGAGACCCTGAAACTAGTTCAGGGTGACATTGGTGCGCCGTGTTCAAGATTACGACGTCACTCTGTTTTAATCTATGTTCTTTGTTTCCTACGCCTCGCATTAAACGGTTACGGCTCGCGTCTTTATCCTTGAGCTCGTGCTGCTCAGAATGACATAATCTGTCACTCTGAACTCGTTTTATCAACTTATCTATATATTTTTCCGACCTTTTCACCATCTTAGCCCCTTCACAATTTATAAATGATATTTTTCCAATAATTATCATTATTAATTCTAATTTATCATGTTTAATGATATTAATCAATGTTTTATAATTTTAAATTTGTTTAAAAGTAAAGTAAATCCTTTTAAAATTGGTAAAAAGGTATTTATGATGAACATTAAACAATTAATCGGTCTGAGAATTAAAGAACTAAGAAAATCCAAACATCTATCACAAGAAAAACTTGCTGAAATGTTAGATATCAGTCAAAATGCACTTAGTTATATTGAAATGGGCGAAAATTTTTTCACATCTGAAACTCTTGAAAAATTAGCCACAGCACTAGATGTTCAGCCAAACGAAATATTCTCATTCCAACACTTGGACAAAAAAGAGAATTTACTTAATGAAATTGTTCAAATGCTTGAAAAAAATCCCGATAAAATTCAGGAAATCTACAAAATAACTAAAGCCATAACATCATAAAACTATACTATTCCGATAAAAAACTTTTGTAGTATAATCTATAAAAAAAGGAGAGCCAAATGGATCAAGAAACTTATATGAAAATAATGGGCTATGTTCCTACTGTTATTGAAGCTTCTTCTCGTGGAGAACGCTCTTTTGACATTTTTTCAAGATTATTGAGAGAAAGAATTATCTTTTTAGGAACAGAAATTGATGATGAAGTCGCAAATTCTATCGTTGCACAACTTCTATTGTTAGATAGTGAAAATTCTGAAAAAGATATCATGCTATATATTAATAGCCCTGGGGGTGTAATCACTGCCGGTATGGCTATTTACGATACTATGAAACTTATCAAATCAGATGTATCAACAATTTGTTTAGGTGAAGCAGCTTCAATGGGCGCATTCTTACTTTCTGCAGGTACAAAAGGTAAAAGAATGGCTTTACCAAGTGCAAGAATTATGATTCACCAACCACTAGGTGGTGCGCAAGGTCAAGCTACAGATATTGAACTTGAAGCTAAAGAAATTCTTAGAATGAAAGATATGTTAATCGGAATTATGGCAGAAAATTCTGGACAACCTGTTGAAAAGGTAAAAGAAGACTGCGAACGTGACCACTATCTTTCTGCAAAAGAAGCTATGGAATACGGACTTATTGATAAGGTTATCGAAAGAAGTTCAAAATAACCTTTGTTAACAAAACTTAATAAACGGCTAAAAACATGCAATTACTTGGGATTGCATGTTTTTATATAAATGTAGGTTAAATTAAAGGTTAGTTAAAAAGGTTAAAAAGGTAGGGTTAAGACTATGGGCATTCTGATTTTCACCGCTCGAGTTCACGATCTCATTTACCAAAAGAGTAATATTGAGTATCGTTTGACGAAGCTTACAAAGAAATTAAGAGACATGCAACAGTATGCAGCCACAGTTGGAAACGGAAGTGTTTCAATCGGTGATTTGTTAAATTCTCCGGGTTCAATGATGGGCAGAACAATGAATTACTTGGCATTTGCGCACAACAGTTCAATGCAGTATATGCAACAAAATTTACCGTTGATGCAACAAATGTACCAACAACAAATGGCACAACAGCAAAATCCTCAACAACAACAAATGATGCAAAATTACATGATGAAAATGTTGTATATGCAAGGCAGGGATAGAGCTGCTCAAATTGAGGCCAAAAACTTGAATATGGAAGAGCAAAGAATAGCTCAGGAAAAAGAAAAATTAGAAACTCAATTGGCAGAAGTTAACCAAGAACTTAAATCTGCTAAGGAAGCTCGTGATCAGGGCATCAAAGATATGGCTCCGAAATACGTAGCATAAATGTAATTTAACTTAACCCTAGAATATAAACTAACCCTATTATTAAGGGACTTGAAATCAAGTCCCTTTTTTCATGCCTGCAAAACCTCATCTACTGGAATATCAAAACTATCAACCGGAAGTTTTTGAACAAACAATTCTTTTGGAATTGCAACAATTGATTTGAAATTTTCTTGAAAAGATTTCAAAAATCTATCATAAAATCCGCCACCATATCCCAAGCGATAGCCATTTTTATCGACCATCAAAGCAGGAACAACCACCAAATCCAACAACTCGGGCTTTATAGGATTTGAAGTCGGCTCAAATATATGAAACGAAGATTCTTTTAATTCAGATTTTTTATTATAAGGGCAAACCAATAAATCTTTCCCCTGAACCCTCGGCAAATAAAATTCTTTATCATCTGAAAGCAAGTCCAAGAGATTAACTTCAAACTTTGTAGGATAAAAAATCATAACATGTTTTGCTTTTTGATATAAAAGATTTTGTCGGAGTTTAGCAACTAAGTGCGCTGAAACCTTACTCATATCCAAAGATTTTCGAATATTTTTAGCTTTTATTCTCAAAGAATTTTTATCGTCCATGACCTAAATATATAATAAACTCAAATTAAATAACAGAAAATATTAAAGGATTTCTTTTAGAATTTTGTAGACAGTATGCAGTTTTTCATCAGATGTACTATTAAGCTTATCTACAATTTGCCCTAACAGAACTTTTCTATCTTGAAGATGTTCGGTTTCTAAAAACTCTGAAACGGGAGTGTTCAATTTTTGAGCGATTTTATCCAACAATTCAAATGACGGAAAACATCTTCCGCACTCAATTTTGCTCATGTGTTTAGGGTCAATTTCGACAAGTTCAGCCAATTCAGACTGTTTCAAATTTTTTCGTTTTCTAATTTCTTGAATTCTTGAACCTAAATATTTTTTCGTGTCGCCCATAACTCCTCCACTGATAAGATTAGATTATTTAAGGAGGATTTAAAACAATTCAATATTACGATATATTGACAAAAGTATGCAAAACTAGCATAATAATATACATCAAATGACTACATTTTAACAAATTCCGTAGAAAGAGGTATAGAAATGAGGAATAATGAACAAGTAATAAATAAATTAGAACATAATAACAAATTATTATATTGTCATTCTGAGGGAGCAATTGCAACCGAAGAATCTCATAACTTTCTTTGTTCACTTTTTCTTTTTGATTTCGATGCAAAAAGAAAAAGTGGAACCGAAAAAGAAAAACACGAACAACAAAATGGAACGAGTTATCAGGGGCTTTGCCCCCGAACCCCCCATAAGGTCATTACGAGGAAAGATGACAATCAAGTAATGAGAGGGTTAGAACAACGTGACGTCGTAATCCCAAACACTGAACACCAAAATCCGCAATTCGGAATGACGATTAATAATAGTGCAAATAGTAAAAAAGCTAATAAAAACGTAAAGAACTTATTTACTTATTCCCTTAATAATAATCCCCTCGCCCATTTATGGGAGAGGGATAGGGTGAGGGCTGCCTTTACATTCAAAGAGCTACGCCTACCAACAACGGCGAAATTTGCATTTACTTTGTCAGAAGTTCTAATCACCCTTGGTATCATCGGAATAGTTGCGGCGATGACAATTCCAAACTTGATAGCAAAATACCAACAAGAAAGTTACGTAATCGCTTGGAGGAAAGCTTTTTCAACCCTGAATCAAGCGGCAAAAATGATGCAAGAAGCAGAAGAACAACCATTCGCTGATGATTATGGAGATCAATCCGATTTTGAATATAATTTGGCTAAAAAGTTTTCTGAATACATGAAAACAGGTTCAATTTGCCATTCAAATAAGTTTGTTGAAGAGGGTTGCTCGCCTGTTGCATATCCTTATTATGATTTAGGCGGAGAGAAAATGGGAGATAATATGGGGCAAATGGGAGGCGGAGCTAGTTGTCTAACCTTTTTGAACGGTGGAGTTGCCTGTTTTGATTCTGTAATAATTCTAGTTGACATTAATGGATATAGCAAACCAAACACTGTCGGTAAAGATATATATTACGCATTATTTGATTTTGATAATTATACACTTCGTCCAGCAATTGGATATAACCCACTATGGGGCGCAACAGATAATGTTAAAGGTCCAACGGCAACTGTAGGAGATGGCACTTGTCAAAAAGCAGACCGAGGTGCCGGTTGTTCAAAATATTATCTACACAATATGCCATAAGCATAAAGCGATGCCGCAATTTGGTTCAAATTGCGGCTAGGATAGAATAAATAAACACGAGAAATTTTAAGAAATTATTTTTATAAATTAAATATCTATAATGGGATTGATGTTCAGTGTTCAAGCTTACGACGTCACTCTGTATTAACTACCATAAATTTGCGCGGCTTGTTTCTTCGTAATGACCTGTAAAAAAGTCATGTCATTGTGAGGAACATTTATTTTCAAATGTGAAAATTTCTCTACGAAGTGACGTAACAATCCACAACACGGGGATATCCCCCTTCGGAATCAAAGATTTCGGTTCCCCACAAGGGTGGAATAAAGAAAGTTATGAGATTCTTCGCATTCGCTCAGAATGACAAATATTCAAATTATTCGACATTCTAACAAATATAGCAAGAAAGCAATGAACCTCCTGAAAGCTTCATCTTTTTCAAGGCTCTTAATTCTGTTTGGCGAATGCATTCTTTTGTTACACCATAAATATTACCGATTTCTTCAAGAGTATATCTTTCGCTATCGTCAAGTCCATAGCGCATTTTGACAACTTCTTGTTCTCGGTCTTTTAAAGTTGAAATAACATTTTGAATATCATTTTTCAAAGATTCATATTCAACATTTTCACTAATCAATGT
The DNA here is from genome assembly GCA_050874405.1 of bacterium. Classification (GTDB taxonomy): domain Bacteria; phylum Cyanobacteriota; class Vampirovibrionia; order Gastranaerophilales; family Gastranaerophilaceae; genus Zag111. Next base: position 8,676 of record JBNMKP010000005.1, on the reverse strand, counting down.
CTTTTCATCTGCCAAAATATCAGCGACATTAAGCTCTTTGCCATCATTTCTTTCTAATCCGTTTTCAATTGAAATCGTCTTTGTGTATGCAGACAAAAACATTTCAATTTTATCAGGTGAAATATTCATTTTCTTTGCAACATCTTCGGTTTTAACTTGGGAATTTGTGGACTGTTCCATTTGGTATTTAACTTTGGAATATTTAGACAAAGTTTCTTGAATATAAACAGGAATTTTCATGCAGTGAGATTGTTCTGAAATGGCTTTAAACATTGATTGTTTAATCCACCAACCTGCATAAGTTGAAAATCTGTAACCAAGTTTGTAGTTAAACTTTTCTGCAGCAATCATCAATCCTAAATTTCCCTCTTGAATTAGATCAATCATAGGAAGTGCAGACATGTGAATTGCTTTTCTTGCAATTGTTACTACTAGTTTTAAATTTGCTTGAATTAATTCTCTTTTTGCATCTGAATCACCATTTTCAATTCTGATAGCTAGTGCCTTTTCTTCTTCGGCATTCAATTGCGGATAATCTGCAATTTCTCTTAGGTAAGATGTTAATACTGTGTCTTTTGGGGCTTCGATAACTTGTCCTTTTGCTGGATTTGAACTTTGTGCTTCAATTTTCATTTCAACCGGCTCTTCGCTTCTCATAAATTAAACTCCTTCTGTTTGCAACGGAAATTTTGTGGAGCAATCTGGCAAACTCCACGGGGTAAAGTAACACGAGATTTTAGTTTTAGTATATACTTAGTATATACCCATTTATATACTCCCTGTTACATCATGTTACCGATTGTTAAGAAAGAATTTTGTTAAATTATGTAAAAAAGCCACTACATAAGGATTTTCGTAATATAATGAAAGTCATAAAAGGAGAGAAAGAGATGAATATAAAAGAAATGCTTCAAAATATTAATAAGAAAAACGTAGCAATTATTGCAGCAGTTTTATTTGCAGTTGTAATTTGTTCAGTTTGCGGATTTGAATATGCTCAAATTCAAAAAGCTAAATCAGAAATTGCACAACAAGATGAGGCCGGTTCACCAGATTTGAGCGGTGCTCCAACTCAAGAGAATGCAGCAAAACAAAATGCTGAACCAACTAAAAAACCATCTGAATACAAAATCGGTATTCCTTATGAACAAGCAATGAAAGCTAAAAAACCGACTATGGTTTTGTTCTATGCAGACTGGTGTCACTATTGCATAAGATTTATGCCTACATACCAAACATTATCTAAAATTTATAAAAACGATTACAATTTTTCTAAAGTTAACGTTGAAGATCCAAAATACGAAAAACTTGTTAAAGAAATCGGAATTACAGGATTTCCAACAGTTTATTTAATCGACTCTAAATATGACAATAGAGTTCTTTTATCAAATGCAATTTTTGGTGATATGAAACAATTGAGAGGAGAATTAGACAGATTCCTAAGAATCAGAAAGCTTCTTGATAAGAAACATTAATAATTCGTTACATATTACTTTTAATTTCAATATGTGTTTTGTATAATAAAAATGCTTCTGTCCTCGCAGAGGCATTTTTTGGGGTAGAGGGATATGAGAAAAGAAACAAAAAGGATTCTGCTCCGAGGATAAACGTGATTAAGAATGTTAACATTTATTCATATTTAAAAAATTTTTAGCAATTTTTTTCATGTTTTGGACTCTATATAAATAGAAGGACTTAATAGGTGTACAACATGGGTATTGAAAAGATTAGAAACAATTTTGATGCAGCCCCAACTTCCAAGAATGCATTTGCAGGTCAAGTTGCAAGAAACAGAGTTTACTTGGGAGAAATAAAAGATACAACATCTTTTACAGGCGCACAAGCTGTAGCAACTGAAAAAGTAAGTGATATATTATTTAAGTTATTCCCTGGGAAAATCAGAGTAATGCTTAAAGCCCACGAAAATATGGGTGAAATCCAAAACCAAATGATTAACGCTGTTGGTACAGGTTTTGTAGCACCATTATTCATCAAGTTCAACCCAATGTCAGACACTGACGAAAATACAAGAACATACACTGCTTGGAGACAACCGGTTTCCGCAGTTTTAGCTGTTGCAACTCAATGTGCAATCGTTAAACCTTTCAATGATTTAATCAGATGGATGTCAGATATCGGATATCTTGGACAAAATTATAACAAAACATTAGCTCCATCAAACAACTACATTGAAAAACTTATTAAAGAACAAAATCCAAACAAAAAATACTCTAAAGAAGAATTAAAAGCCGAAGTTGAAGCTATTCAAAAACAAAAAGAAAAAGCTTTAGAAAAGATGATTTCAAACAATGAAATTGTATTTGACAAAACATCTAGAAAAGGTGGAAAAACAGTTATTGAAAAAGCTCCAATGTCAGAAAATGATTTCAAACAACTTGTTGGCGATACAATCGATTCAATTATCAAATCAGAAGAATCTCAAAAATTAGAAGCAACAACAGTTAAAGCTCCTAAAAAAATGGAAAGAGCTTTGTTCTACAACAAGAATGCTGAAGATTCAAGAAAAGTTCTAGAAAGAATTAGCAACAAAATTAACAATGAATACACTGAAGCTGATTTCTCAACAGATAAAGTTAAATCAATTCACACAGAATTGAACAAAGAATTCAAAGCAATCATCAAAGAATTAAAAACAGAAGCAAAAGCTGATCCATCTAAAAAAGAAACAAATGCCGAACTTATCAAAATCGTTAAAGGATTGAAGAGCAGAAATATCGGCAACGAACCTGAAACAATTCGCATTATGAAATACAAAGTTGACGATATGTTAGGCGAATTGAATACCGTTTCTGCAAAAAAATCAACTAGCGAAATTGTAGATTACATCAACCAAAAAATTGCAAGAAGAACAAATGCAATCGACAGTGTAATTTCAACATTATCTGAATTAAAAACAAAATTATTAAATTCAGAAATTTCAATTTCTCAAGCACAAGAAGTTATAAATGAAAAAATTAAAGCATCTACAAAAGCAGTAGAAGAAAAACTTAAAGCTCAAGGTATCACAGGTGAAGAAATTCTTGAACACCCAGAATACAAAGAAAGTTTGGCTTCAAGAATGAAACAAAAAATCGGTTCTTTAGCTGGTTCTGTAAGAAAACAATTAGCTAAAAACCAAAAAGCAAATATTGATGCCGCTCAACGTTGGACAGGCTTGTTCGTTTCACTTGCAATCCTTCCTGTAACTTGTTGGATGTTAAACAAAATTTATCCTTGGTTTATGGATTTAGCATTCCCTAACTTATCAAACAAAAAAGAAGCTAAGCCTACCGAAGATGAAAAGAAAGTGGAGGTTAAATAATGTTAAATATCAATAAAATTGGACAAAGCATAGAACCTTCAACAAGAAAACTTATGGCTCCGGTTACAGAAAAACTAGCCTCTGCAGGAGCAAGCGCAAGTACAGCATCATCAGTAAGCAGCTCCGTTCCAAAAGCTAACGAAATTCCTGCAGTTTTAGTTCCTCTTATGAAAGCTCAAAGATGGTTTAACGAAAGAGTATTCGTAAAAAAAGCCGGTGTTCACGTAAAAAATAACAACAGAAAATATATTGACGGTTTAGGTGTTGCATCAATCGTTGCAAAAGACGGTTTGGGTTGCTACTTATATGTAACTCAAAGTATGAACAACAAAGACATTCCGGACGACAAACGTAAATTCGTTGCAGCATTGGATTTGACAAACGGGTTGTTAATGATTGGTTTCCAAATCTTGATGTTCTTCACAGTATCAAACAAAGTTTGTCAAACAAAAATGTTTGATAAAGTATTCGGAAAAATGTTCAACAGACCAGTTAAAAAATTATATCAATCAATTATCAAAACTAAACCTGGTCACGAACACTTAGATGACATCAAATATTCTCAAGACTTCAACGATTTCAGAGGAAAAGTAAAAGATGCATTCGGTGGTTTCACATCACTAATCGCAGCAACTATCGTTGGTAAACGTATGTTAGTTCCATTCATTGCAACTCCTCTTGCAGGCAAAGTTGAAAAGAAAATGGCTCAAATGTCAGACAAAAAAGCCGCAAATAAACCGGAAGAGGCAAAAGCTGACAACAATTCAGCTCCGGCAATGAAAGGTTCTCTACCACAAGAAACTCCTGTAGTTGAAGAAGCAAAAGAAAACACAAATACAAACTTACTTGATAAGTACAAAAAATAATAAATACACTATAAGTCCAAGAAGAGGCGGAAGTTATCAACTTCTGCCTCTCTTAGTATTAATTTGCATTTTGCAATTCGTAAACTAACTTCTGAATATGTTGTTTAACAGCAGGAGTAATTACAAGATTTGGTTCAGACATCGCAAATTCATCAAACGTAATTACGGCTTTTTTCTTATTCCCGAGTTGTTCATACAAAAGCCCTACCATTATTTTGTTTAATGGATTTGAACCATTTGCCTTGTAATAGTTAAGTCGATTTTGCGCCTGCCCAAGTTTCTTATAACATTCTGCCAAATTTTGATAATATTCAAAATTCAAACTATACTGAACAACAGCATTATGAAAACAATCCAATGCCAACTCTGGGTACCCGATAGTCATATAAACTTTGCCCAAATTATTGAAATATACAGCAGTTGCTTGCTTTTTCGGATTCAAAGTTATTGCCATTTTGAATTCTTGAATTGCAGCATAATAGCACTTTTCTTCAACATACATAACCCCTTTGTTGTTATGGTCAAATGCATTTTTCTCTGGATCAATTACATAAGTTGCAATAGTTCCACCTGCTGCAAACACAGGAGCTTTCAATAAAAATATGCAAAGTAATATAAAAAATTTCTTCATTTAATATCCTGTTTAATTATATTTTATTGAATATCAAATTCTAAACCCTCGTATGACAACTGAACATTTTTAAAATTAGTTGTGTAATGTTCTTTAATTCGATTTAATTTAACATCGTCATAACCTGGGTCATAATGGAAAAATGCAAGATTTTTTGCATTTGCCTGTTTCATTGTTTCAACAGCCATATCAAAAGTTGAGTGACCGTAACCTTGTTTTGGCGAATACGGATTCAAATAATCTTCTGTAGTGTATTGAGAGTCATGAATCAACAAATCACAGTCTTTTGCGAATCTGATAAACTTCTTATCTCCGCCCAAATAACATTCTTTGTCAGTTGCATAAACCAAAGATTTATTTTTGTATGTGATTTTATAAATCATTACACCATCTTGCGGGTGAACATAAGATTTGTAAAAAGTAATCAAAACATCATCACCATCAACCGGTGTTCCGTTAGGTACAAGCATTGGTTTTTGACCTTTTTTCAAAATTATTGATTGCTCGTCATTCAAATTATGGATATCAAATTTACAAGCAATATCACCTAAATCAAGCGGAAAAGTTTTTCCAAAAATCAACTCAGACAAATTTGTAGAAAGGTCAGAAGTTTGATTTCCATCTCCAAAAATTTCAACTTCTGTTGACTTAATATGAAGCGGTTTGAAAAAAGTTAACCCAAGCAAATGGTCTTGATGAATATGAGAAACAAGCACAACTGCTTTCATTGGAGTTCTCTCGTCAGGTGTAACTCCAGAGGCAATATATTTTTCTAACAACTCGTCCCCGACATTAACAATACCCGTTCCGGCATCTAAAATAATCAAATGCCCACCAACATTAACTTCCACACACGAAGTATTCCCTCCATATTGCAAGAAATTTTTATTCGCAACAGGAAAACTTCCTCTAACACCTCTAAATTTAACTTTAAAATCGCTCATAATTTTAAGCCCTCAAAATTATTTCTTTATTTCGTAAACTCCTGATTGATCTTCAGAATTTCCGGCATAAATTGAACCCGTAAATACTAACAATTTAGCCATTTTTTGAATAGTTTTTTCTCTTGTTTCAACCCATTGCAAATCAAATGTAACTTTGTCCTTATAATTAGTTACCGTGACAATTCTAAACGCATTAGGATAAGAAACAAGCGCTGGAGTATTCACATATAACACATTATCGTGCTGAGTAACTTTTGTCGCATGATAATGACCTTGAAAAACTCCAATCGGATTTTTATAACTTTCAATCAAACTCATAACTGCAGTTGCATTTTTCAACTTGTGATTAGGGCTTGAAAATGGTTCAATGACAGGAACATGCATAAAAATTAACACTGTATCATTTTTAGATTTGTCCAATTCTTTTTTCAACCATGCCAGTTGAGTCTCATCAATCAAACCGTTTGAAGTTATTTGATTTGTAATAATATCATCTAACACAATCACTTTGTAACCTTTTTTAGGTTCAAATGAATAATATGGATTTTTGAAAGTAAAATTTTTGTTAGACTGACGAAGCATATCCAGATAAACAAGAGTTGTCAAATATCCGCCAACACATCTGTCATGGTTTCCGAATGCAAAATACCACGGAGCATTAAGCTTTTCCAAATGAGGCAAAACAGCTCTCAATTCTTTTTCAAAAGGTTTGTCAATCAAATCACCTGTAATCATAGTGAAATCCAAATCCTTTTGCTCATTTATTTGTTCAACCGCATCATCAAGAAGACGAGGAGATTCTCCAATCATTTTGAATGTAGTATTAGAACCATTTTCCAAGAAGTGAACATCACTCAAATGAACAAATTTTAAACTATCACCACCGCTATAAGCTTGCAACCCCCACACCATGCCGGCAGTTAAACAAATAGTGATTACAGTATTCAATAGTTTAGTTAAAAAATTTTCTTTTTTTGTTCGGGGAACTCTTTTTTTATTCTTGTAAGTCTTTTTCATTATTGTTTTCCAATATTTCTCTTATTTCATTATATTTGTTTTCGAGGTATTCGTCATCATCAGAGAGTATGATTGCTTTGTCGATATTCATCAATGCGCTCATATAATCTTGTTTTGCAATGTCACATAATCCCATATATTCATATATTTTTGAGGTTTGAATATCTGACAACAATTCCGTGAAAAGTTTTTTAGATTCAGTATAATTACCCTCTTTGTACAAAATTTTTGCCTTGTCAAAACGATATTCCGGACAATTATTCAATTCAATTGCCTTGTCATTGTCACTTTTTGACTCATCAAGCATACCCAGAGAAAATTCTGCACGAGATTTCACTGCATAAGCCAAATCATCATTTGGATTTAAAGACAAATATTTGTCAATTGGATTTATTACAGAATCAAATTTTCCGATATCATAAAGAACAATTGCAGAAGCTAAAAATGCTTGTGCAAAATCCGGACGCAATGAAACCGCACTATTATAAGAATCTATAGCTTTTTGATAATCGTGTTTTAACCTATAGAAATTTCCTAAATAATAATATGCCAAATATCCATTTTCACCTTGTGTTGCATTAGTTAGAGCAGACAATTCCATTTGTTCATCGCCAACTCTTTTGTATTCTTGCGCTTGCTTCACTTGTGGATTAACAGCTTCGACAAAAGATTTTTTATCCTTTGAAATTACGTGAGTTAAACCTTTTTTCAAATCTTGAACTTGTTTGTTGTTGGGATTTATAGATAAAATTTTGTCTAAATATTCCATAGCCTTGTTATAATCGCCCATAACACAATAATTTGAAGCGATATCAAGATAATCATCTTCGATTTCACTTGCAAATACAGGTGTAGCAAGACTTACCATAGATATAAGAATAATGGATAGTAACAACTTTTTCATACCGAGATTATAACATAAGAATGGTGAATAGTTAAATTTATCCTGTCATTACGAGGAGAATTGTTTTCAATTATTAATTGCCATTCCGAATTGCGGATTTTGGCAAGAGTGGAGAGATAGCGGAACTCGTCCTAGGGAGGGCTGCATTGAGCCGGCCGACCTGCCAATAATCCAAGACAGATTTCGGAATCTCCTTAACTTTTGAGACCCTGAAACAAGTTCAGGGTGACACTGGGGTTCCGTGCTAGGGATTACGACGTCACTCTGTACTAATCTTTGTTCTTTGTTTACTGCGCCTCGCAGTAAACGTGACTCCGAGCCTGCCGACTTGTCCTGCTGACAGCCAATCACTTCGGCAGGCTGCTCCGCACTCTGCTCGGCTTGCATAATGACATGTAAAAAATAAAAAATCATGTCATTTTTACACTTCTTAAAGTATTTTTAACTTATAATTAACAAAAAGGATAAAGTAAATATGGAAGCAAATAAAAAAATAGCAGTGGTTGCAATGAGTGGTGGGGTTGATAGTTCTGTAACAGCACTCCTTTTGCAACAAAAAGGATACGAAGTCATTGGAATTACCGGCAAAATGGTAAACACTCCAAGTGCAGACACAATCTGTCAAAACGCACAAAAAGTTGCCGACAAATTGAACATCAAGCTTCATATCCTAGATGTTTGCAACAAATTTCAAAAAAATGTTATCGATTATTTTGAAAATTCATACAAATGTGGAAAAACTCCAAACCCATGTATCGTTTGCAATCAATTTGTAAAATGGGGAGAAATTTTTGACTACGCAATAAATACACTCCACGCAGATATTTTTGCAACAGGTCACTACGCAAATATTCGAGAACAAGATGGCTATTTCAAATTATTTCCTGCAAAAGATTCTCACAAAGACCAACTGTATTTTTTGTATCGATTAGGACAAAAAGAACTATCAAAAACCGTTTTTCCTCTATATGATTATGACAAATCACAAGTCA
>JBNMKP010000004.1:0-19079 GCA_050874405.1 bacterium | reverse complement strand
AATTTTTTATTAAAATCTTTCATAAAAATCCTTTATTAGTATTCCATTTTCCAACCAGCTTCAATAATACGAGTTAAACAACCAGCGGCTTTATTATATATCCCATCTGTATTATCATTTCCGCAATTTGTTGCAGCAGCACCAAAACTATTATTTAGAACAAATGGTTTATCTGCTAAGTGACCACAACCACTTGCATAGTCTGAAATTGTACCATCATTTTGAACGTCCATTGTGAATAAATCTCTTCCTGTCACATTTGGACCTTCTGCACCATTTACATCTACTGCAATACTCATACAAGTATTTCCAGGGTTGAAAAAGCCACAAATAGCTGCCCCTCTTGTTGTTTGAATACAGTAGTAACCACCGATTGTACCGGCATTTTTACCACTTAATGTTTTGTATGAATCAGGATTTAATCCTCCAACGCATAACTTTCCACTTCTTCCACAATCTTTTCTAACTGGTTCAAGATAATTATCTAAGAAGTAAGCAAAATTTGTTACGCAGTTTCCATCTTCACCGCAAACTGCAGCTTTTGTTTCATAAAAATCATCTACGTGTTCATCATTCATGATTGCAATAGTTGCATCAGAAAGTTGATTGTAGGTTTTTTGCAAAGCTGCCGTGTACATTTTGTTTCTGTAGTTTTTCATAACAGCAGGAACTGTTAATGCTGCTACAACTCCAACAATGGTTAATGTTATTAAAATTTCTGATAGAGTGAAACCCTTTTTCATAATTATCCTTTTTTAGCTTATTAATATGTCATTTTCCAGTTGTCATCAATAATTTTTTGTAAACAACCGGTACCCAATTTATCTGTACCGCAAGTTTCGGCAGTACTTCCGTCATAGATTTCATTTTTTGCCGCATTGATTTTGAATGTAAATAAATCACGACCACCAACATTTGGACCGTCTGCAGCATTGATATCTAAAAGAATTGTACAAACGGATATTGATTCACAATTCATTGAAATAGTTTCGCCACCTTGGAGTTTGATAGTTGCGCCACTTATGTTATCTGTGATTGATTCTCCATCATTGTTTGCGACATTTGAAAGAATTCTATATGAATCTGCAAATGCTGCTCCTGCCATTTTTTTTGAAACTTTGAAGTAATTTTGTAAGAACTCTTGAGTATTTGTTATATATTTTGTTTGACCAAAATACGATACATTACTGTCGATACTGGCTCTTTCCAGTGCATCTGAAATTTGCTCATAAGACTTTTTCAATCTTGTTGTATATAATCTATTATGGTAATCCTTCAAAAATCCCGGTAATACCAACATGGCAATAACACCTATAATTGCCATTGTAATCAATAGTTCACCAACAGTAAGGGCTTTCCTCATACTCTTAAAATTTCCTGTCTTTAAATACATATTATACATAGATTATACAACTTTTTTTACCTCTTTTCAAGTGTAGAGGTAAGTTTGAATTTGTTTGAATAATCATTTTGTAAACAAATTGTAATATACAAATTGAGGTATTTCGTATTGTAAATTAAGTTTTTAAATATCAATCTATGGATTGAACTTTTTATTTTTTTTCTATTTTTTAAAATGAAAACTCTTGCTGTATAAGGATTTGAACCCATTTTAAAATGTAAAGTTTTGTAAAAATTGTAAGCACATGTTTAAAGAAAATCCACAAAAACTCCGATACATGTAGTATAATATATATAGAAGATATACATATTACCAAATCGCATTTAATAGCCATTAAATATTTTGTTATAATCAAAATAGAAAGGCGGCGAATATATGAGCAACCTACAATTCCAAAATGATTTAGAGAAGTTAACAGAAATTCTCCCCGACAGAATCAGACAACACATATCTTATGAAAACATGCAAGATGTTATTGAAATTGTTTTAGATATTGGTCGTCAGCCTGAAATAAGACATTCTAACGGTAAGATAGAATATATTGATGTTTCAAATGTAGATTATGATGATATTTCATATATCACATCTAGAGTTCAGGAATTCACTTCAGATAACCGTTCAGGTATTCCAGGAACATTACACAGAATTAGTGCAATTCGCAACAGACAAGGTAAAATAGTAGGTCTTACTTGCAGAATAGGTAGAGTTGTAACAGGTACAATTTCTTGTATAAGAGATATTTGTTTACAAAATAAAAGTATTCTATTCCTAGGTCGCCCTGGGGTTGGTAAAACTACAAAATTGAGAGAAATTGCAAGACTTATGGCTGATGATTTAGCTAAACGTGTTGTAATTGTTGATACATCAAATGAAATTGCCGGTGATGGTGATACCCCGCACCCTGCAGTTGGACATGCAAGGAGAATGCAAGTTCGCCAACCGGAATATCAAAAAGATGTTATGATTGAAGCGGTTGAAAATCATACTCCGGAAGTTATCGTAGTTGATGAAATCGGTACAGAAGCTGAAGCTCAAGCTGCAAGAACAATTGCAGAACGTGGGGTTATGCTTATTGCTACTGCTCACGGTAATAGCTTGGAAAGTTTGATTAAAAACCCAACATTATCAGATTTGGTCGGCGGTATTCAATCAGTTACTTTGGGTGATGATGAAGCAAAACGCCGCTCTTCACAGAAAACTGTTTTAGAAAGAGAGAAACAGCCGACCTTTGATATCGTAATTGAAATTCTTGATAGAAATACACTTGCGGTTTACAAGGATACTGCAGAAGCTGTTGATTACATTCTTAGAGGTTGGCCAATTCGTCCAGAAATCAGAAAAGTTGACAAAGTATATAATTTCTCTACTCCTGCTCCGGTTGAACCTGTTCCTGCCAGAGTTCCAAATGTAATCGACAAAATCAATGCTCTTGATAACAAAATTGAGCATCCAGAAAGTTTGAAATTTAGTTTTTCAAGGCAAAAATATGTTGATGAAGTTAAAAAGTTCAAGAAAATCTACTTGTATGCTGTATCAAGAAGTATTGCAGAAAAAGTAATTGAGCGATTGGACTTAAATGCTGAAATTACAAGAAATCTTGACGATGCAGATATCGTAATTGCTCACAAAAATTTTGTCAAAGGTGGAGCAAAAGTTTTGAGTACAGCAGAAGAAAATAGACTTCAAATCTTCTATGTAAAAACAAATTCAATGGCTCAAATTCAAAAAGTAATCAAAGAGGCTCTTGATATTGCAGAATTGAATGAAAAACAAACATTCTATGATATTACAGAAAAAGCTCTTGATGAAGCAAAAGCTGCAATTGAAAAAGTTTTAGCAGGTGCTAAAGATATTGAATTAACCCCACAAAACCAACAAATCAGAAAACTTCAACACGAACTTGTTGAGCAACACAACTTGGCAAGTACATCAATTGGCGAGGGTGAAAATCGTCACTTGAGAATTGTTGGCGGTAAAGATTACAAAGAAAAATTGGGATAATATCCATAAATAACAAAGTTTGAACCCTTTCTTGAAGTACGAGGAAATTACGTCATTCTATCACTCTTCGGGAAGGGGTTCCCGTTTGTATATATAAATTTATTCCCCTGTGGTTTAACTTGCGTAAAGTTTTTGTTTAATATAAGATACCTTGTGTAAAAGTGGTACTAAAAAGGAGATTAGACTATGTCAAGAAAACCAATTATCGCAGGAAACTGGAAAATGAATTTACTTCAAGCTGATGCTAAAGCTTTATATGAAGGTATTAAATCATTCGTAGATAAATTTGATGCACCTCAATTACCTACAGTTATTATTGCTCCTGTATTTACATCTTTAAACCAAGTTGCTGAAATTCCTTGCAACTGTGGTTGTGGAGAATCTAAATTATACGTTGCAGCTCAAAACTGTCACTGGGAAAAATCTGGTGCTTTCACTGGTGAACTTTCTGTTGAAATGTTGAAAGATGCAGGTTGTTCTTATGTAATTATCGGTCACTCTGAAAGAAGACAATACTTCTCAGAAACTGATGAAATGATTAACAAAAAAGCTAAAGCTATCTTAGCTGGTGGTTTGATTCCAATCATCTGCTGTGGTGAAACTTTAGAACAAAGAGAATCAGGTGTTACAGATTCTCATATCGCTTCTCAAATTAGAGCAGCTTTAGACGGTATTTCTTCTGAAGATATCGCTAAATCAGTTATCGCTTACGAACCAATCTGGGCTATCGGAACAGGAAAATCTTGTGATTCTGACGAAGCTAACAGAGTTATCAAAATGATTCGTGGAGTTGTTGCAGAAGTTGCTGGTTCTCAAGCAGCTGATTCTATCAGAATTCTTTATGGTGGTTCTGTAAAACCTGCTACAATTGAAGAACAAATGTCAAAATCAGATATCGATGGTGCTTTAATCGGTGGTGCTTCATTGAAAGCTGATAGCTTCAACGATATCATTGAAAAAACAATGAAAGTTGCTGTTTAATTATTAAACAAAACTAAAAAAGATTGATTGACAGTCGAAAAGATAGAGGTTCAAAATATTTGAGCCTCTATTTTTTTTAGTTATTTTATTATTTATTATTGGCAAGCATTTGTTGCGCCGTAATAAGTTATTCCATTACAAGTTACAATTTTATTAGAAGAAGATGTTTGATACCGTTTATCAAATCTTGAAATAGGTGTTGCCGTTGTTTTCTTGGTCACAGTTGTATTTCTTTGACATCTTCTTGGGTAATAATCATACGGATAGTATGAGTACATGCTAGAACAAGAATTATATGCTGGATAATATGAATAAACTCTTGGGTATCTATATCTTGGTTGTGGTGGAGGAGGTGGTGGATAGCCATTATTAAAGTTTGGCGAATTAGGTGGTAGTATTGGTCTATTATAAATGTTTGGATATGGATTTGTTGAAAAATTGTTCATCGCAATTGGTTGCCCTGCATTATTATGCATAATACTAGTCGTGGCATTTGCATTTAAGATTGTGAATCCAAGAATTAAAATAGTTAGAAAAATTTTGTGCATATCCATTTCCTCTTTGTTATCAATATTAAATCATAATTATAATTTTTTGTATATTGTACAAATGTTTTTTGTTTCTCCTATATAATTAATACGAAAAAAAGAACAGAAAGTTCAAAAATTCTGTTCCTTTTTTTATAAAATAAAATTTGAAATCACTTATTAGTTGTAGTAAGTAACACCGTTTCTGGTGTAGCTTCTCGTTGTTCTTGCAGGTGTATAATTTCTATCAAATCTTGATTGCTCAACAACTGCAGTTCTACTTGTTGCTCTTGGAGAATAATTTGAATACATTCCATTCATTCCTCCGTTGTAGCTATTATTTCTTCCCATTGCGTTAATTGCATTTGTAATTGCTTCTTCTCTAGCTACGGCTCTACGTCTTGCTTGTTCACGTCTGATATTTTGTGGTGTGAATCCTGCATTAGAACCAAAGTTGTTAATAGAATGACGCATTCCACCTCCGTGCGCTCTTGAGATTGGAACTCCTCCGGCATTAAAAAATACTTGATATGTCGCATTAGCTGGAACACAGCTAAATAAAACCATTACCAACATTACTAAAACTTTTTTCATACACAAATCCTTTTCCTTTTGTTTCTTTGTTGTACTCAAAATACCGCTGAATAAAGTTTTTTGCTAGTTTAAAGAATAAATTTTTACTGTTCTTAATAAATTTACTCAACTAGAGTAAATCTTAATGTTCCCTTATCATCAACGACTTCGTTCCACATTTTGCGAGGTCTAATCCAGACATGATTGTTTGAAAGTGATTTATATACGACCATTTCTTCCATGTTTTCAGAGTTTTTGCCAAGAGCCATAACTCTGTATAAATTCCCTTTGAAGTGTCTGTAAGTTTTTCCAATAATAATTTTTTGCATAATTTACCTCAACTTTATTACTGCACTGTGACGATAAGGTGTTGCATTTTCTTTCCTGTATGAAAAAAATAAATCGTTGTTGCAGACTGTACAATATGGACAAACATCGATTTTATTTACCCCAATTTCTTCAAGTTGTTTTTTGTTTATATTTTTCAAATCGACATAAATGTTCCCCTGTCTGATTTCATAAAGACCATTAAAATCATTTACGGTTTTCGATAATTTTTTGTAAACTTCTTCTCCCACATTATAACAACAAAAACCAATAGCAGGACCAATTACGGCTACAATATTTTCTGGTTTTGAATTGTATAATTCAATCATTTTTTCAACAGTTTTAGGGGCAATTTTTTCAGCTGTTCCTCGCCAACCCGCATGAGCTACTGCTCCAATATTTTGAACTTCGTCATACAAAATTACAGGAGTACAATCCGCAAAATTTAAGAAAATTCCAAGGTTGTTATCTTTTAAAATTAGAGCATCTGTATCTGGATATGATTTCTTTGTCTCTTTTGCTATATCTATATTTGAGGTGTGTGTTTGAGTTGGTGATAAAAGGTCTTCTTCTTTTATATTTAAGTGTTTGCAGATTGTTTTTTTATTTTGTTCCATAGAAGTATCTTTTTGTGCAAGTTCAATATCTTTACAACAAATACAGATATCTCGTGTTGTAAAAAAGGCTTCCATATTTTTAATAAAATCAGATTTTAGAACTCTTTTCCCGTCAATTTTTTCAAAATAAAACATGTATTTATTATAGCAATTTTTTACAATAAGTGAAAATTTTAACAAATATATAAACTTGTTATTCGGAATCTATCAATGTCGATTTTTTATTTGTAACAAAATGTAAATGTAAGTTTTAAACACCCTGAAACCCAACTATAATCTACTATATGATATGATGTGGTGGAAAATTCGCATTTATTTTAAAAATATGATTTAATTGGTTGTTTAGTTTTGGAGGTAAATGTGGAATTAGAAGTAGAATACAACAATGATGTTGAAGTAGAAATTGGTAAAAATTTGTTTTGGTTTGATGGCCCAATCGGTCGGTTTAGGTTTTTTGTAATTTCTTTGTTAGGCTTAATTGCCGTGATTGCAATGGTGTTTACTCATGCATTTATAATTCCTTTTATTCAATCTTGTCCTGCCCCAATGATAGAATTCCTAATTGTTTTAATGTTAATCTATTATTGGGTATTTTTCGTTGCTTTATCTAAACGGCTGTATGATGTTACTGGAAGTTTAAAAAAGGGGATTATTATTGCTGTTGTTTTATCAATTATTAATCTAATATGGAATGTTGTTATGGGAATTGTAATGTTGATATTATTCTTTCTCCCAGGGAAAATGATAAAAAGTAATTATTGAGTTGATTTTTATGAAACTATTATTATATAAGGGTTTGAGGTTATTAGCCTCAAACCCTTTATTTGTGCAATGTTCAAAATTATCAAAAATTTACTTGACGACTTAAATCCTTGTGTAGTCAAACTTTCAGCCATTCGGGATTTTTAAAAATTCTGTCTTGTAAAAAATTATTAAGAAAAGTGAAAAATTTTTCCAAAAAACATGGCAAATTTGCTTGACTATGAATATTGATGTAATAAGATGAAAGAACATGCAAAAGTAAGTTGGGCGAAGTGTGCCTAAATCTTGGAAGTTTGATTACAAGCGGATTTCACCAACAAACAGAACATTAAAAATTGCAGACATTTACCATTTCGGTAGAGGGTTTACAGCCTTAAGTTAGAAAAATTTTTATAGTACGTACACCATTTTAAAATGAGGTGAATTGATGTCTAAGACAAAATATGCAAAAAGAGTAACGCCAATGGGTATTCCTCATACTCGTTTGGATGATTTACCTGACCTTATTGAAGTGCAAAAAAAATCGTTTGAATGGTTTTTAAAAGAAGGTTTGAAAGAAGAATTGCTTTCATTCTCTCCTATTAAAGACTATACAGGTAGGTTAGAATTACACTTCTTACCAAATTATACTTTCGACAACGCAAAGTACACAGTTGAAGAAGCAAGAATTCATGACGCAACTTATGCAAAACAATTGCGTGTAATGATTAGACTTGTTAACCGTGATAGCGGTGAAATTAAAGAACAAGAAGTTTACATCGGCGATATTCCTACAATGACTGACAAAGGTACATTCATTGTAAACGGTGCAGAACGTGTTATCGTATCACAAATCGTTCGTTCTCCTGGTGTTTACTTCAAGTGTGACCCATCTCCAACAGGAAAACGTTTGTACAACGCAACTATGATTCCTAACAGAGGTGCTTGGTTGAAAATCGAAACAGATTCTAACGATATTATTCACGTTAAAATCGATAAAAACAGAAAAATCTTAGCTACAACATTATTGAAAGCTATGGGTATCACTGTTTCTGAAATGGAATCTAAATTCACTCACTTTGAGTTCTTGAAAAAGACTTTGGAAAAAGATACAACAGAAACTACAGATGATGCTTTAATTGAATTATACAAAAAATTAAGACCGGGAGATCCTGCTTCTCCTCAAGGCGGACGTCAAATCTTGGAATCAAGATTCTTTGATGAAAAGAAATATGATATCGGTCGTGTAGGTCGTTATAAATTAAACAAAAAATTAAACTTAAATATTCCTAAGAACCAAAGAACATTAACAGTTGAAGATATCGTTTCAACAATCGAATATTTAATCAACTTAACTTATGATGAAGGTCAATTAGATGATATCGACCACTTAGGAAACAGAAGAATCCGTTCAGTTGGTGAACTTCTTCAAAACCAATTCAGAGTAGGTTTATCAAGAATCGAAAGAATTGTTAAAGAAAGAATGACACTTCAGGATTCTGAAACATTAACACCATTGAACTTGTTGAACACAAAACCGTTGGTTGCTTCATTGAAAGAATTCTTCGGTTCTTCACAATTGTCACAGTTCATGGATCAAACTAACCCACTTGCTGAATTAACTCACAAAAGACGTATTTCAGCATTAGGACCTGGTGGTTTGCAAAGAGAAAGAGCTGGATTCGCAGTTCGTGATATTCACCCATCTCACTATGGACGTATTTGTCCGATTGAAACTCCAGAAGGTCCAAACGCTGGTTTGATTGGTTCATTGGCTACACACGCAAAAGTTAACGATTATGGTTTTGTTGAATCTCCATTCTTCGTTGTTAAAGATGGTGTTGTAACAAATGAAGTTGTTTATATGACAGCAGATGCCGATGAAAACTATCGTTGCGCTCCAGCTGACGTTAAATTAACTAAAGACAGAAAATTCGTTGAAAAAGTTGTACCTGCAAGATACAGATCTGAATTCATCATGTGTGATGCTTCAAAAATCGACTTTGTCGGTGTTTGCCCAATTCAGATTATCTCAGTTGCAACATCAATGATTCCGTTCATTGAACACGATGATGCTAACCGTGCATTGATGGGTTCTAACATGCAACGTCAAGCAGTACCTCTATTGATTACTGAAAGACCAAGAGTTGGTACAGGTCTTGAATCTCGTGTTGCAAAAGACTCTGGTATGGTTATCGTTGCTGACGTTGACGGTACTGTTGAAAGAGTTGTTGGTGAAGAAATTGTTATCCGTGATACTCACGGCAAACCACATATTTATACTCTTATGAAATATGTAAGATCTAACCAAGATACTTGTATCAACCAAAAACCTATCGTTCACGAAGGTGACAAGGTTAAAGCCGGTGATGTAATTGCCGATGGTGCTTCAACTTGTGGTGGTGAACTTTCATTAGGTAAAAACATTTTGGTTGCATATATGCCTTGGGAAGGTTATAACTTCGATGATGCTATCTTACTTTCAGAAAGATGCGTTCACGATGATATCTTCACTTCATTACACATTGAAAAATTAGAAATTGAAGCAAGACAAACTAAATTGGGACCAGAAGAAATTACACGTGAAATTCCTAACGTTTCAGAAGATGCTTTGAGACACTTAGATGAACGTGGTATTGTCAGAATCGGTGCCAGAGTTTATGCAGATGATATCTTAGTTGGAAAAGTTACACCGAAAGGTGAATCAGAGCACCCACCAGAAGAAAAATTATTGAGAGCAATCTTCGCTGAAAAAGCAAGAGATGTTAAAGATAATTCACTTCGTGTTCCTCACGGTGAAGGTGGTAGAGTTCTCGATGTTAAGGTATTTGATAGAGAAAAAGGTGATGAATTACCACCAGGAGCTAATACAGTAATCAGAGTTTACATCGCACAAAAACGTAAAGTTTCTGTAGGTGATAAACTTTCTGGACGTCACGGTAACAAAGGTATTGTTTCAAGAATTTTACCTAAAGAAGATATGCCATTCTTACCAGACGGTACTCCGGTTGATATCGTATTGAACCCACTTGGTGTTCCTTCTCGTATGAACGTTGGTCAAACTTATGAATTGTTGTTAGGTTTGGCTGCATACTTGACTCGTGATTACTACGAAGCTCCGGCATTTGATGAAATGTACGGCGAAAACCAATCAGAAATTGCAACAAAAGCTGAACTTCTTAGAGGTATCAAAGAATCAGGCTGTGATTGGGTTGGCGAAGACGGTAAAGTATTACTAATCGATGGTAGAACAGGTGAACCATTTGACAGACCTGTTGCTGTAGGTTGGACTTACTTCCTTAAACTTGTTCACTTGGTAGATGATAAAATTCACGCAAGAAGTACAGGTCCTTACTCATTAGTAACTCAACAACCATTGGGTGGTAAAGCTCAATTCGGTGGTCAAAGATTCGGTGAAATGGAAGTTTGGGCATTGGAAGCTTACGGTGCTGCATATACTCTACAAGAAATGTTAACAATCAAATCAGATGATGTTAACGGACGTAACAGAGCTTATGAAGCAATCGTTAAAGGTGATAATATTCCAAGACCAGGTATTCCAGAATCATTCAAGGTACTTGTAAGAGAATTACAAAGTATCGGTCTTGACATCACAGTTGCGAAGAAAGACGGTCAGGAAGTAGATTTGATGACTGATATGGACGATTTGAGAAAAGCAGCTCCAAAACGTACATTATCAGACGTTGATTCAGAGTTGTTGAATATCAATTTCTTTGAAACACCAACTACTTTCGGTGATTTATAATAAAAATGAAGTGTGAAAAGTGAATAGTGGATAGTCTGATTAAGACTTTTCACTTTCACAATTCACAAGATAAAAAAGGAGAACATTATAAATGTCAACAAGCATTGATTATTTTGATTATATACGAATTAGTATAGCTTCTCCGGAAAGAATTCTTCAATGGTCACACGGCGAAGTAACAAAACCGGAAACTATCAACTACCGTACATTAAAACCGGAAAGAGACGGCTTGTTCTGTGAAAGAATTTTCGGGCCAACAAAAGACTGGGAATGTTATTGCGGTAAGTATAAAAGAGTAAGACATAAAGGTATTATCTGTGAACGTTGCGGTGTTGAAGTTACAGATTCAAAAGTAAGACGTCACAGAATGGGACACATTAAGCTTGCAGCTCCTGTTTCTCATATTTGGTTCTTAAAAGGAATTCCATCTTACCTTGGCTTACTTTTAGATATGACTTTGAAAGATCTAGAACAAGTTATCTATTTCAACAGCTATGTTGTAATTGATGGCGGTGATAGTGATTTCAGAAAATTACAATTATTAACTGAAGAAGAATATGAAGATTACATGGCTGAAAACGAAGAATCAACTTTAAAAGTTGGTATCGGTGCAGAGGCTATTAAAGAATTGTTATCAGAAATTGATACTAAAAAATTAGCAGAAGAAATCAGAAATGAACTTGCTGGTAATGTAACTTCAGTTCAAAAGAAATCTAAATTAATTAAGAGATTAAGATTATTAGATAACCTTATCTCTTCTGAAACAAGTCCTACTTGGATGATTATGGACGTACTTCCTGTTACACCTCCTGATTTAAGACCAATGGTTCAATTAGACGGTGGTAGATTTGCTACATCAGATTTGAACGACTTATACAGACGTGTAATTAACAGAAACAACCGTTTACAAAGATTGTTAGAAATGGGTGCTCCTGAAATTATCGTTAGAAATGAAAAGAGAATGCTTCAAGAAGCAGTTGATGCTCTAATTGATAACGGTCGTCGTGGTAGAACAGTTGTTGGTCCTAACAACAGAGCATTGAAATCATTATCTAACATTATTGAAGGTAAACAAGGTCGTTTCCGTCAAAACTTGTTAGGTAAACGTGTTGACTACTCAGGTCGTTCAGTAATCGTTGTTGGTCCGTCATTGACATTGAACCAATGCGGTTTGCCAAAAGAAATGGCAATTGAATTGTTCAAACCATTTGTTGTTAACAAATTGATTGAACGTGGATATGTTCAAAACATTAAATCAGCTAAGAAGAAAATTGAACGTTCAGAGCCTATTGTATGGGATATCTTAGAAGAGGTTATTGATGGACACCCAGTTATGTTGAACCGTGCTCCAACCCTTCACAGATTAGGTATTCAAGCTTTCGAACCAAAATTGGTAGAAGGTCGTGCAATTCAACTTCACCCATTAGCATGTACAGCTTTCAACGCTGACTTCGATGGTGACCAAATGGCTGTTCACGTTCCATTATCAATTGAAGCTCAAGCAGAAGCAAGAATGTTAATGTTAGCAACTAACAACTTGTTGGCTCCTGCAAACGGTAAACCTATCGTAACTCCATCTCAAGATATGGTACTTGGTATGTACTACTTAACTACTATCAAAGATCCTAACCAAGAGATTAAAGGTTACTTCTACAACTTCCAAGATGCAATTTCAGCTCTTGAAGTAGGTGTAATCAAGTTACACGATAAGATTGTCGTAAGAGACGAAAAAGGTGAAAAATTAGAAACTACCGTAGGTAGAATTATATTTAACGAAGAAGTTAGAAAAGCACTTGTTTAAGTGGTTTAAAATAAATGGAAATAACTAATTGAGGAAAAATTAGAATGGAAAACACATATACACATACTAAAAAATCACCTGATTTCATTAACAAACAAATGGACAAAGGTTCATTGAAAAAATTGTTAGGTCAGATGTATTTGGAATACGGTGGTGCTAAAGCTGCATCGTTAGCTGATGCGTTGAAACGTTTAGGCTATAAATATGCAACAGTTTCTGGTACAACTATTTCAATTGCTGACTTGTCAGTTCCGTCTATTAAAAAAGACTTATTGAAATCAGCAGAGGAAGAAATTGAAAAATCAACAAACAGATACCTAAAAGGTGAAATTACAGAGGTTGAAAGATATACAAAAGTTATCGATACTTGGTCTGAAACAACAGCAAAACTTACAGAACAAGTTGTTGAAAATTTTGATAAATTAAACCCTGTATATATGATGGCATTCTCTGGAGCCCGTGGTAACTTGTCACAGGTTTCACAGTTGGTAGGTATGAGAGGTTTGATGGCAGACGCACAAGGTCAAATCATCGACTTGCCTATTAAATCAAACTTTAAAGAAGGCTTATCCGTTACAGAATACATCATTTCATCATACGGTGCTCGTAAAGGTCTAGTAGATACAGCGTTGAAAACAGCTGACTCTGGATACTTAACAAGACGTTTGGTTGACGTTGCACAAGATGTAATTATCAGAGCTGATGATTGTCACACTGAGAAATATATTAATATGAAACCAATCACTGATGGTGATGCTGTTATCGTTCCATTAATTGATAGATTATTAGGAAGAACAGTTGCTCAAGATATTGTTGATGCAGATGGTAATGTTTTAGTTGCTAATGGCAAAACAATGGACAGAGATGACATCAAAAAGATTTCAGGTTTAGACTTACATGAACTTAAAGTTCGTTCAGGTTTGACTTGTGGTCTTGAATACGGTGTTTGTCAAAAATGTTATGGTTGGGCAATGACAAGCCAAAAACTTGTTGATATCGGTGAAGCAATTGGTATTATCGCAGCTCAGTCAATCGGTGAACCTGGTACTCAGTTAACAATGAGAACATTCCACACCGGTGGTGCTGTTGGCGTTAAAGAAGCTAAAAAAGAAATTATCGCTCGTGAAGCCGGTAAAGTTGTTTCAAAAATCAAAGCTAGAGAACTTAGAACAAGACACGGTGATATCGTTCAAGTTTCTATGTACGAAGCTGATATTGAAGTTAAAGGCGAAAAGAGAACAACTAAATATCACATTCCTGCAGGTGCTACATTATTTATCACTGACGGAATGGAAGTTGCTAAAGGTTTCAAAATGGCAGAACATGCTCCATCATCTCAAAGTGATAGCAGCCGTTTGACAGAAAAAGCAACAAAAGATATTACAACTGATATCAGTGGTGAAATCGTATTTGAAGATTTTAAAGCTGATGAAAAGAAAGACAGACAAGGCAACGTTCTTAGAACTACAAACAAACAAGGTATTGTTTGGGTTTTAGGTGGCGATGTTTATACATTACCTGGTGGTTCAAAAGTTCTTGTTAAAGACGGTCAAAAAATTTCTAAAGGCGAAAAATTGGCTGAAACTTTAACAATCTGCGAACACGGTGGTGAAGTTAGAGTTGGTGACGATTTAGTTGTTGAAGATGCTAAATTTGACGGTAAGAAGATTAAAAAGATTGTTCAAGGTAAAGAATTAACAATCGTTATTGCTTCTTTGCAACCAGAAAATGCATCTTTCGAACAAACTAAAAAAGAACAACTTTGGACAGTTGATAAAACTGGTGAAAAATATATCGTTAAAGCTCCTGTTGATACAACAGTTGAAAACGGTATGATTATTGCCGAACTTATCGATGATGATTGTACAGTTTCATCTTCTGGTGAAATCAGATATGTTGATGTTGAAGTTGATGAAAACCAAATCATTACTAAAGCTGGTAAAGTTGTATTTATTCCTGAAGAAGTTCACCAAATCAATAAAGACAGCACTTTGAAAATGGTTGAAAACGGAACTACAGTTACAGCTGGTACTGAAATTGTAAAAGACGTTTATTGTCATATTGATGGTGTTGTTGAATTCAAAGAATACAATGACGTTATTCACGAAATCACTGTTAGACCTGGTGAAGTTCACACATTGTCAAATATTTCAGAATTGAAAGTTGACGAGGGTGAAGTTGTTAAGAAAGGTACAGTAATCGCTGACGGTATCAAAGCTAAAGAAACTTCAATTGTTACAATTATGGATTCAGCAGCTGATGAATTACCAATTGATGATTTAGATGAAGAAATTGATTCTTCTTTATCATTAGATGAAGATTCAATCGCAAATCAACCTGTACAAATCTTAATCAGACCGGTTCAAGTATTAGAAGTTAACCAAAAAGACGTTTCAATCCAATTCAATACAACAGATGAATTGATTGACATCGTTCCTGTAACTCAACTTCAATACAAAGATGGTGCAAGAGTAAGAAACGTTGATGGTGCTACAATTACAAGAACAAGCTTAGTTCTTCAAATGCAAGGTTACTTATCACACCTTAAAGGTATGGTAGAACTTGATTCAAACGGAAACTTGAGAATCGTTGTATTGGAAAACTTAATTGTTCGTCGTGAAATTGAAGGTGCTGCAAATGCTGCTTTACAAACTGAATTGCTTGTAAAAGACGGTGAAACAATTGACCCTAGAACACCGGTTGCTAAAACTCAAGTTCTAGCAGTTAATGATGCGGTTGCTTCAATTAAAAATGCTGAAGAAGATGCAAGAAGACTTCTTTTAATCTCTGATAGTTCTTCAACAACTGTTTCAGTTAAAGGAACTGCAGTAGTTAAGAAAGGTCAATTTGTTAAAGCTGATAAAGTTTTGGCAGAAAGCGGAGAAACTTCTCCTGTTTCAGGTCTTGTAACAGCTGTAAACAAAGGTGAAATTCAAATCAGAAACGGTCGTCCTTACTTAATCAGCCCAGGTACAATGCTTCAAATCGATTCAGGTGCTTTGGTACTTAGAGGTGACTTGATTGCAACCTTGGTATTTGAAAGAGAAAAAACAGGCGATATCGTTCAAGGTTTGCCGAAAGTTGAAGAGCTTTTGGAAGGTAGAAAACCTAAAGATTGTGCAATTTTGGCAGAAAATGACGGTACAGCTAAGATTGAAATTGATGACGATGGATTCCCAAGATTATTCTTGGTAGATGAAAACGGTTCATCAACAGAAATCAAATATGCAATTGACGCTAATGTAATTGTTTCTAACGGACAAAAAATTACAAAAGGTCAACCATTGACATCTGGTCCTATGAACCCACACGATGTAATGAGATTATGTGGACCGGAAGCAGCTCAACAATACTTGGTAGACGAAGTTCAACGTGTATATCGTTCACAAGGTGTTGAAATTGCTGATAAACACATTGAAATCATTGTTCGTCAAATGACTAAGAAAGTTAAGATTATTGACGCAGGTGATACAAAATTATTACCTGGAGAGTTGATTGAAATGCAAACATTTGAAAAAGAAAACAAAGCTGCAGAAGAAGCAGGTAAAACTCCAGCAACTTGTGAATACATGTTGTTAGGTATTACAAAAGCTTCTTTGAACACTGAAAGTTTCATTTCAGCTGCTTCATTCCAAGAAACAACAAGAATCTTGACAGAAGCTGCAGTTGAGGGTAAAAAAGACTTGTTAAGAGGTTTGAAAGAAAACGTTATTATCGGTCGTTTAATCCCAGCTGGTACTGGTTTCCATCATTTGATTAACGCAAATGAAGAACGAGATAGAGAAGAAAGAAAACGTGCAGTTGCTCAAAGAAATCAAGCAAGAAAACCATCTGCAATTTTGGAAGAAATTGAAGGAATGTTTGGTTCTCCTGATTTCAATAATGAAGACAACCACTAATCTTCTTTGAAGTTAGAATAAATAAAAGCCCCGACTAACAAATTATTGACGTCGGGGTTTTTTATTGCCATATTTCAAAAAATCTTGTATAATGAGAATACAGAAGTCAATGAGTTAAGGATAATAAAAGAAAGGGTAAATAATGTCAAAACACAATCATAGAGCGGCTTTCGGGGGGGGGGGCAACCCATAATAGCCTAATAGCAAAGGTTTGCAAAGGATTAAAAAATAAATTTAACCGTTTATTTGATGAAGAATCAAATTCTAACATTTTCCACGGTTATAAACTATATGTCATTCTGAGCGAATGCGAAGAATCTCATAACTTTCTATGTTCCACCCTTGAGGGGGAACCGAAATCTTTGATTTCGAAGGGGGGTAAAAAGACGAAATTCCAGTGTCACTCTTGCCAAAATCCGCAGTTCGGAATGACAAATAATAATATTACAAGTAATGAAAAGGAGAATAACATGAAAACATTTATGGTCTTAAAAAATAGTTCCCTCGCCCTTAGAATAAGTGAGAGGGTTAGGGTGAGGGTTACAAAGAAACTCGCTTTCACCCTAGCAGAAGTTCTAATCACTCTCGGAGTAATCGGCGTAGTTGCAGCATTAACAATGCCAACTTTACTAAAAAATATTGCAGAAAGAAGTAACTCAGAAGCACAAGCAAATTTAGCACAAAAGATTACAAAATCTATGGATTTGATGAGAGCAGATGGAGGTCTTGAAAAAACTTATGCAAGTACAGATGATTTTGTAGATGAATTTTCAAAATATATAAAAATAAGTACAAGATGTGATGCAGCCCATATTGCAGATTGTTGGCCGACTAAGACTGTAACAACAACAGATGGTGAAACTTATGATGTATCAAAGGCTAAAACAGGTAAAAACTTAAACCTTAAAGACAACAAAAGTGATAATGTTGGCATAATTCTAGCTGATGGAGCAACTCTCATTTTAACTTATAATCCAAATGCAGGAATAATCGGAGATGGAGATACAGTAACACCAAGTTTTGCAGATTTGCCTATTGGCTTTGGAAGAACTAAAAAGTTTGCATATACAACAAGTGTAACGGATTCAATAGATTTTGTAATGGACGTAAATGGTTTTAAAGGTCCAAATAGCGAAGCACGAAATGGCAAACAATATGATATCAGAAGTTTCAAAGTTGCAAGATTTTCTGATGGCTGCCCTGGGAAAAAGATAGATGGTTTTGGCTGTGTGTACCAGATTCCATCATATAGCCCAATAAAGGCAGAAAGTGAAGATATGGATAAATGGGATCCAGATTGGACTGCAGAAAACGTTGGAAGTTATTATGCAAGTTTAGATAACTATTGGGCAGGAGCGAAGAAAGCGTGTGATGATCTTGATATGAGTTTACCAGATAGTACAACTATATCTCAAATAGCTAAAAAAGATTCCAGCTTTGGCTTACCTAATACTCCTTATTGGGCTTCTTCGGAGTGTCCCCGCCTGCCGTGGAAAGGTACTATTGTGTATTTTAATCAAAACAAAGATGGTCGTGCTCATTGTGAAGGCGGCAAGTTCATAAAAAGCCCTCTTGCCTTATGTGTTGGAAAATAGTTTGTTAAAATCTATAGGTTGATAAGTGGTTACAAAAAGCGGGGATTTCACCCCGCTTTTCAATTGTTAATATAGGTCATTCTTCGCATTTGCTCAGAATGACAGAATAATTAATTATCCTAGTGTAAAGGATTACGACGTCGCTCTGTATAATAAATTATACATTATGGAATACAATTCTCCTCGTAATGACATGGTTAATTTTGTAGGTCGGCGTTGCCACGCCGACACATAAATTCTGTTGTGTTGGAATAAGTATAAAGTTAAAGAGACCCTGAACTAAATTCAGGGTGACAATTATTAATTATCCCAGTGATAGGGATTACGACACTAGCAGATATTTTTAATTCCCAACAACAAATGACTTTATACCCGTTCGTAATGACATATAAAAAGGGGCATGTCATTACGAGGAGACAAGTCGAGCAAAGTATGAAACAGTCAATACAGAGCGACGTAGTAATCTTGAATAATGTTACCCACCCTCCCCTAATCATGGAGGGAAAATAAGAACAAATAATATTAAACCCTCACCCCTGCCCTCTCCCTTAACCAAGGGCGTGGGAGAAAGATTTAGTCATACTTTGCGCAGTTTCACACGGCTCATTCTTCGTCGGTTCAGCTAGTGTCCCTTAACCAAGGACGAGGGTAGAAAATGCAATAGACTATTTCCTTTTTTCAAAAAAAATCAAAAATTAAAAATCAGGATTATTCTTTCTAAAATTGTTATATGATTGTTCGTAAAATTTATCCTTTTCTATTTGGATTAAATTATTTAATTCTTCATTGATATTGTTTTGAGTTTCAATTGTTTTGTTTATAGTATCTTGATTTAAATTAGGTGAATTT
>JBNMKP010000003.1:0-20060 GCA_050874405.1 bacterium | reverse complement strand
GAGTTTCCCTCAAATAAAACCTAGGATTAACTTGTCAGGTTTTGATATTTTCCTGAGTTAGTCGAGAGAATAAATATCTACACACGTAGAGGTTTATTTTTATCCATTTTGGACGTGGGTTCGACTCCCACCGTCTCCAGTTTATGACTTTTTAGACAAAAAATTCAAAAAATTTTTAATCCAATTTTCTTTTAAATGTCCAGCCGGCGAGAGATAATGTTATGATTGCTATACAGATTAATGGAATTAGGTTTATCATAACATCAGTCAATCCCATTCCTTTTAAGAAAATATTTCGAGAAAGGAGCATAAAAAATCTTACAGGGTTCAAGTATGTCAAATATTGCAAAGCAATCGGCATGTCTCCAATAGGGGAGATAAATCCGGACAAAAGAACTGCTGGCATTTGGAATGTGATTACTCCTAAAATCGCTTGTTGTTGTGTTTTACAAACTGACGAAATAAATAATCCAACTCCGACAATAGAAAGCAATGAAACAAATACTGCAAACAAAAATACAGGAATTGACCCCATAAACTTAATGTTGAAAAACACAATTACCATTAAGACCATAAAACAAGTTAATCCCATTGCAATTACAAGCGGTGGAATAGTTTTGCCTGCTAAAATTTCGAATGATGATAAAGGACTA
Source organism: bacterium (assembly GCA_050874405.1). Taxonomy (GTDB): domain Bacteria; phylum Cyanobacteriota; class Vampirovibrionia; order Gastranaerophilales; family Gastranaerophilaceae; genus Zag111. Next base: position 19,407 of record JBNMKP010000003.1, on the reverse strand, counting down.
ACTACAAGTTGGTCAAATGTTCCCATTTCTCTTTCTCTTGCAATAGATAGTGCCGTTAACAAAAGCGTAATCACAAGTGCTAACATCGCAACAATAACAGTCAAAAGATACCAACGGTATTCAAGGTTTGGATTGTACCAATTCCTTACAACAGGTGTAATCGTAGCTCCTGTTGTTTTTGAAATTTCTTCATTATATCCGTTTATAATTTGTGAGGCATAATTCCCTGCAATAGTTGCAGAATTTGTTTGACGACCATCTACTACAATCAAAACATTGACAGGTTTTTGAGCCTTAATAGAATTTGAAAAATCGTTATTTATATAAATCCCAATTTGGGTTTGTTGATTGTCGATTTGAGATTTCAGTTCGCTTTCATCTTTTGCGTAATAAAATTTTCTAAACCTTGGAGAATTTTCAAACCTTGAAATCAGTTCTCGTGATTGAACTGAATTATCTCTGTCAATTAAGGAAACATCAATATTTTTTACCTCCATAGTAATTGCGTTTGCGAATACAAATAATTGTAAAAGAGGTAGCGCAATAATCATTCCACGACTTTTTTTATCTAGCCAAATTGTAATAAATTCTTTTTTAATAAGTGCAAAAATTCTGCGTAAACTATCTAACATTTAGCCATCCAACCTCATATCTGTATTTTTGTACACGATAGCAAATAAAAGTAAACCAAGACAAGCTAAAAAAATTGAATTTATTGTTACAACCCTCCAAACAGTGCCTGCCATAAATTCACTTTCGATAAAAGTTATAAAATATCTTGGCGGCAAAACCATCGTTAAATATTGGAAAAATTTTGGCATAGAATTAATCGGGAACATCAATCCTGACAAAAGCAATGCAGGTAAAAACCCTATACCTAATGAAACCTGACTTGCTAAAAACTGATTTTTTAATTTAGAAGAAATCAAAAGCCCGATTCCTAGAAGTGTAAACAAAAATAATCCGCTTACACCGAACAGAACAAAATAATTTCCTCTAAATGGCACTTGAAAAACAGCCGTACATAAAAAGACATTGAATGCTAAAGATGTCATTCCCAAAATAAAATACGGAATGTATTTACCAAGGACAATGTCAATTTTTCGCACTCGTGTACTCAGAATTGCTTCCATCGTACCTCGTTCCCATTCTCTCGCAACAACAAGAGCCGTCAATAAAATTCCAATAAGTGTCATTGTGATTGCAATTGACCCAGGGAGAATAAAGTAGTGGCTGTTCAAGTCTTGGTTGTACCAAACTCGGAGTTCTGGTGAAATTATTTGCCTTTTAAGTTTTAGAGCAAAACGACTTGTCACAAGCCATTGATTCAAAATCGCCATTGAATAACTTTGAACATAATTTGCGGTATTCACTTCTGTTCCGTCTGTAATTATTAAAACTTCAGCATTTTCACCTCTTGAAAGTCGTGTAGAAAAGTCATTTGGAATGATAATTCCACCTTTTAGTTTGGATTTAATAATTGCATTTGTTAAATCATTTTCATTGTCAAAAATTTCAGAATGAATATATTTGCTATGCCCAAAAGATTTGACCAATGTTGCTATTTCAGGATTAGCATCATCATTTTTTATGCCCATTGTGACTGTTGATGTGTCCATATTAATTCCGTACATATAAATCAAAATTGAAATCAACGGCAAAATAAATGCTATGATTATACTTGACGGGTCACGAATAATTTGCAAAAATTCTTTTTTAATTAAGGCAAACAAAATCTTCATTTTTCAGACTCCTTAATTAGAGTTATAAATGCTTCTTCCATAGTGGGTAGTTCTCCCTCGCCCCTTGTGGGAGAGGGTTGAAGTGAGGGGTGAATTTCAAGTGTTTTTTGTTTTAACTCTTTTGGCGTCCCGACCGCAATAGTTTCACCCTTGTAAAAAAGACTGATTCTGTCACAGTATTCGGCTTCGTCCATAAAATGAGTTGTGACTAAAATTGTTACTCCTTTTTTCGCAAGAGATGTAATATGATTCCAAAAATCTCGACGAGTAACAACGTCAACTCCTGATGTCGGCTCATCTAAAAACAAAATTGGCGGATTATGAATTAGAGCACAAGCCATTGAAAGTCGTTGTTTAAACCCTAGTGGCAAATCTTGAGATTTCTGATTTTCAACCTCTTTGAAATTGAAGACATCAATAATTTCTTCAACTCGTTTTTTGCGTTCCAAAAATTTTATCCCGTAAGCAGCGGCAAAAAATTCCAAATTTTGTCTTACAGTAAGGCTTCCATAAAGCGAAAATTTCTGTGCCATATAGCCAAGATTTGAACGAGCTTTTTCAGGATTTTTTAGAATATCAATTCCCATAATTTTTGCAGTTCCACTCGTTGGTTTACTTAATCCGCACATCATTTTGAATGACGTTGATTTTCCGGCACCATTTGGTCCTAAAAGCCCGAAAATTTCACCTTTTTTGATACAAAAAGAATTATTTTTTACTGCGTAAAAATTTCCGTATCGCTTTTCTAAATTGTCTGCAACAACCGTACAATCCATTTCTACATCAAGTGGAGTGTAATTTTCTGCAATCATTGATTTTTCTTTTTTATATCCGCCCATAAGCTCAATCACTTTTTCCTCAAACTCTTGCGGAGTTGGTGCTAAATCATGCGGTTTCCCGTTATAAATAACTTTCCCTTTATCTAAAACAACTGCCGTATCAAAGCTATGAGCCTCATCAAGATACGCTGTTGACCACAAAACGGTAGTTTCAGGACTAATCATATCTCTAACCATTTTCATTAAATCTTTTCGAGAAATCGGGTCAACACCGACAGAGGGTTCATCTAAAACTAAAAATTCAGGATTCCCAAGCAAAGTACACGCTAAGCCTAATTTTTGTTTCATTCCACCTGATAATGCACCGGCTAATCTATTTTGAAATGGTGTCAGACTTGTAAATTCTAACAATTTTTCAATAGAGTTGCCCCTCTTCCTATCCCTCTCCCCAACATGGCGAGGGGAGATTTTTACATTTTTTAAGTTCGCATAGAGTTTCAAATTCTCAAGAACCGTCAAATCTTCATACAAACCAAATTTTTGTGGCATATAACCAATTTTTAGAGTTAGTTCTTGTTTTTGAGTGAACGGATTGAGTTTTAAAGTTTGAATTTCACCACTATCAGGAGTTAATAATCCGATAATCAAGCGGATTATTGTAGTTTTACCAGCAGCGTCAGCACCGATTAAACCTGTAATTTTACCTTTTTCGATTTCAAGAGAAAGGTCATCAATCGCAGTTGTTGAACCGAATGTTTTTATTAAGTTTTTTATTTTTACGGTGTTCATTTTATTAAACCTCCCTCGCCCCTTGTGGGAGAGGGTTGGGGAGAGGGGTTAGTTAAATCAACTTTGATTGTTGTTGGCATACCTTGTCTTAAATATTCATCAACATCATCAATGTAAACTCTTATTCTATAAACTAAACTTGTTCTCAAATCTGTTGATTGAACAGTTTTAGGAGTAAATTCCGCAACAGGAGAAATATAGCCGATTTTTCCTATATATTCACACTTTTTGCCAGTTTGTGGGTCGATTGTATCCGTCAAAACTTTTACTTTCATTCCGTATTTGATATTACCTAAATCTGTTTCATTCACATAGGCTCTAACCCAAACAGGTTTCGATTTTGAGATTGTATAAACTGTTTGCCCTTTTGCAACAGTTGCCCCCGGTTCTTGAACTCTAACCATTACAATTCCATCGTCTGGTGCGTAAATTTTTGTATAATCAAGTTGGTTTTTGGCAAAATTCTTCTGAGCAATCGCTCCTTTATAATCCGCAGCAGATTTATTTTTTGTATTCAAAAGAGTTTCGTAATCCTGTTTTGAAATAGTTTCATCATTAACTAACGGTGCATTTCTATTAAACTTATCTTCTGCATCATTTTTTAGTGCTAAAGTTTTCGCTACATCAGCATCAGCTTTTTCCAAATTTGATTTGTAATCTCTATTATCTAAGATTGCAACAAGTTCACCTTTTTTGACACTATCGCCCTCTTCTTTTAGCATTTTTGCAATTTGTCCACCAACTTGAAAACTCAAATCAACTTGTCTGATTTCAATATTTCCGTAAAGAGTTAATTCGTTTGGATTTTCTTTTTTACGGGTTAAGAAAAATGCACTCACACCGATTATTAAAAGTAGCAAAAATATTGCAATAATTTTCTTTTTCATTATAATTTACCTCCAACGGCTTTATATAGCGTGAAATAATTAACTAACTTTTGAGTTTTGGCATTAACATATTCTGATTGAAGGTTTACAACTTTTGAGAGTTCAGCCAAATACTCAGGTTGAGAAATTGTTCCTTGATTTAATTTTCTTTTGGCAGATTGCAAATTTTGGTATTCATAATCTAATTTTTTTATAGAATTTTTCTCAACTTCTGTATCGTGTTTTGTGAAACATAGTGCTGTATTAACCTCTTTAACAGCATCTAAGTCCGTTTGTTTATAATTTTCAAAAAGTTCCTCATATTTTGCTTTTTGGATTTTTAAATTAGCAACTTTTCTTCCGCCTGCAAAAATATCTTGTGTCGCACCGGCTAAAATTGCAGCAAGAGAAGATTCCCAAGAGAAAAATGTACCAGGGGCAATCGTATTAAACACCCACAAACCTGTAATGTTAAATGTGGGCAAAAATTCTTTTCTCGCTACACGAATATCAATTTTGGCTTTTTCGAGTTGAGCTTCTGCTGACATTACATCAGGTCTTGAAAAAATCACATCAGAATCAATATTTTGAGGGATTTCTTTCAAGTATTCAAATTTCTCAATATCACCTCTGTTTAAATTTTGAGCTTCACTTGATGAAACACCAGTCAAAACCGCTAACTGCATCAACAAAATTTCTTGTTGTTTTTGCAAATTTTCAAAATTTGTTTTAGCTGTTTCTAAGTTTTTCTTTGAATTATTGAGTTGTGTTGAATTGATAACACCACGATTAAATTTTTTAGTATCAGAGGATAATATTTTTTGAGAAATAGCAATTTGCTCCTGTGCCAAATCTATAAGTCCGTCATATTCTAAAATATTCGTATAAACAGTTGCGACATCACTCAATAGTGCCAAATACACGGCTTTTTCTTCTTGCTGACTTATTTCATAAACTTTTTTCTGACTTTTAGTTTTGTCATGATTTTTCAATAAAAAATCAGCTTCATAATTTGCCATAAAAGGAAGAATGAACGCATTCTTTGATAGAGTGAAATTATCTAACTTTGGAACTTTTATCCCTAAATAATTTGCACTCACGCTAAAAGTTGGTAGTTCTTTACTAAATGAATATTTTACTTGTTGACGATATTGTTCAACCCTATATGTTGCTTGTTTTACGGAGTGGTTGTTTTCGATTGCTTGATTAATGTAATATTCAAGACAATCATCATTAAATCTTGAGAAAAATTCAGAATTTAATTCATTTCTATCAATTGCGAATGCACAATTTGAAACCAATAATACTATTCCGAATGTAGCTAGGAGTTTTTTAAACAATTCTCTTCTCCTTTAGTATTAAATTGATGTAAAATTTTATATTATCTCTTATGATTTTAATATCTTCTTGATTAAATGTATCTTGACCAAGTAGACGAAGCGAAAACGCAGGAAAAATTCTTGGCGAATTTAATTGCGAAATTATAAATAAAGTTTGATAAACAGTTTCCTTTGAATTTTCTTCCAAATTAAAAACCGCAGAAATAACTTTTCGCAAATAATTGAATACAGGTGAATTGAAATTGTTTTCAGGATTTTGTTGTTCTTTTAATAGAAGTAAAATCAAATCACTTGAAATTTTGGAATAGAAAAAGTCAACAAACTTGTCTAAAATTAAAAATAATAAATCAATTTGTTCTTGTTTAGATAGTGTTTTCGGTTCAATAGATAAATTCAAAAATGTTTTTGCATATTGAGTTTGCTTTTCAATCAAATCATCAATAATAGCATTGTAGAGTTCTTTTTTGCCACCAAAATAATAAGAAATCATACACAAATTAACTTCGGCATCTTTACAGATTTCTCTAACACTAACTGCATCAAAACCCTTGTGAGCAAAGAGCTTTATAGCAGAACTTAATATCTTTTGTTTAGAATTTTCATCTTTTTTCATAATCGTTTTCCTATTTTACGAACAAATATTAAAACAAACGTTTGATTTAGTCAAGGAAAAACAACAGGAAGTCTGGAGAAATTTTTGAATAATACAATCTATCTTATGGTTAATTAAATCTTGTTCTATGTGTTAAATTACTGCAGTGTTATTAGCAGATTTGCGCCGTCCAATAAAAGTTCGATTGTTAATAATTTCATCAGCTCCACTACCATTTTTTTTCATAGCGATTTCGGATAAATCTACTTATAAAACTATTTAAACCAGATCCATCTTCTGCCAACTGTTTCATTTTATCAACATTTTCTTTTCCTGTAGAATTATAAGTATATAAATAGTTACATATAGCTCCATTATTAAATTTTACTATTATATAATCTGTTCCGATTTCATATGCTTCAATTCCAGATTCCCCACTTATGTTTAAATATTTTTTCATAAAATACCTCCATTTCATAATTTCTATCACGCAGGTATTTTATAATATTTTAACACTTTAGAATATTGTACAGGTGGATAATTTTTATTTAAAGTTGAATAAATTTTCGTTTTATAATCATTCTATAAAGAAAACATTTAATTCAGTTAAATATATTTTTTTAAGATATATCCATTTGTTTCATCAATTTCAATATTATCATTACTGTTTTTATAGTTATTAACTTTAATAATTTTTGAATTATTAGTTTTGGCATGGGGGAGATTAGATTTGCCAAAGAGAAAATCAAAAACCAATTTCCTATGTTCTTCATTGGTTATAACATTAGGCTGCCAGTTATTTTGATACTTAGTATCATCTTGTATATAAGTCGGAATTAAATGAGTTTCTTCTTGTACCAATTTCCCATTCTCAATTTTTAAGCTAGTTTTATAAATAATTGTTCTATTACTTATCATATGATTATTACCACCGAAGCAAAAATTTCCAAGAGAATATATTATATTTACACCCTTATATATTTCAAATGGTTGTAATCTATGCGGATGATTTCCAATAACTAAATCTGCACCAGCATCAACTAATTGGTGACAAGCTTTTATTTTCCAAGGTTCAGGTTCATAAATAGCTTCTTTACCTCCATGAAAATAAACAATTTGATAATCTGATTTCGTAGAAGCAACCTTTATTCTATCTGCAATCTTTTTTGTTTGAGCTCCACTATATAAACTAGCTGAAATTAAAGCAATAATATAGCCATTTTTATTTAAGTAAAGAGTTTTATCTTCACTACTCCACAATATTCCTGCATTATTTAATGCTTTTATTGTATCTAAATAACCTTCTTTACCATAATCGTATGTGTGGTTGTTCGTTATTGAAACAACTTCAATAGATCCACTAGACAATATATTTGTATTCCTTGAAGGAGCCTTAAACCAAAAAGCACCCTCTCCTTTATATCTTTTCTTTAACGGTCTATCTGTTAATACATTTTCAAGATTAGCTATTGAAAAATCATCATTTTCAAAAATATAAGCTACTTTTTGAAAAAAATATTTTGGATTTTTATTTTTGGCATACCAACTAAAAGAATATAAAGAGTCTTTACCGTCTTCTGTTGCGAGTAAACAATCTCCAACAATGGATAAATCAATAGTAAAACTATCCTGTTGAGTTTTAGCTATTTGTGGATACATTAAAGAGCTACATAAATATATTAATAGAAATAATAATTTAGAATGCATTTATTAAATAAACTTCCAAACTTCGTAACAAAATTAATTCTACATCAAATTTGATAAAAACGAAATATCAATTTTATAATTATTTTTCATCATTCTTGTATAGCTCCACAGTTCGGACAATATTTCATTGTCGGTTTTACTTTAGTTCCACAATTTCCACAATATTGGATATTATTCTCAAGTATTTTTTCTTCAATTCTTACGCCACAATTTGGGCAAAAATCCATTCCATTTTTTATTTTTGTACCACAATTTCCACAAAAGCAATCATTTAAATCAGCTAGATTATTACTTTGGTCTGTTATTATTGGGGTATTCGTCTTTTTATTTTTCTTTTTAATAGATACAAATATAATTATGGTAAACAATAAAATTAAAAATAAGCCCATAATTGATATAGCAATATTTGTAGGATTAATCACATTAAATTCAACATGTATAGTATTATTAGCATTCCGAGATAGATGCCATGTCGCACTTTGGTTCTCATTGAAAACATTCTGAGCATTACTGTTAGTTATTTTTACAGGAAGATTAAGTGTGAATTTATAATCTTCTAAAGTAACAAAATTTGGATCATACTCTTTAAAAATATTATCCACATCAATATTAACAGTATAATTCATGTGCTTATATACAAAGTAGTCAACACTATTATCCTGTATCTTAAAATATTGGTTCTCTTGATTTGACAGTTCTTCAAATGAAAAATCTTTACTTCCCTTGATACCAAAGTAATCTAATTCACTTACCTGTGAAGTATTTAACATTCCAAGATTATTCAAAGAGTTTGTCATTCCTTGTTCTATACGATCTTGAAACATATTAACATTATCAGAAGTTAATATTTGAATAGTATGATTTGCAGTTTTATCTTTATTAATCGTAAGTTCTTCATTTATCTTGACATTGACACAACCAGTTGTAAATGTACTTACCAAAATAATCATTATAAATAAAAATATTTTTTTCATTTGTTATGCCCCCAATAAAACAGCGAGTAATGCAAATGGTGCAATTAATATAAATCCGATAGCCGTACCTATTCCTTTCAATACTTTTACAAATTTATTATCTTTTTTAGGTTTCGCTACATTATAAGAAGGTTCTGAAGAACAAGCAATAGGAGCTACATCATATAATAATGAGGTTTTATCAAGTGCAGTTAATTCATTTGGGATATCTAAAGATTCATATTTTATACTGAAATCTTTTGCATATTCATACGTACCTAATGTTGCAGACGACAAATCTGAACAATTTGTATAAACTACATTTATATAATCTCCTACATTTTTCATTTTTAACCTTGTAGTATATGTAACATAAGCATCGTCCCTTTTTATCGTATTTGTTTGTAAGTATATTGAAGCTTTATTTGTTTTATTATTATCTATGTGCTTCCAATTACTTGCAAAAGCTTGTTGAGAAACAAGAAATGTAAGAATAATCCCAATTATAAATTTTTTATTTTTCATTCTACCACCAAGTATTATATCCTTTTATCCTATTAATTCTTCTAACACATTCATTATAATCTGATTCATTTCCACTTTCTTGATATAATGATTTGGCTTTTTCATACCAAGGAAGTGCAGCTTGTTTTTTGCCTTGATTTTGTAGGCAAGTTGCAATATTGAATGGTGCTGCCGGTTCAGATTTATTATATGTAGCATATTTTATATAATCCGCTTGAGCCATAGACCATTTCTTCTGGTCAAAATAGATACCAGCTCTCAAAAAATAAACGTCATAAAGTTTTGAATTATACCCTAATGCTTTTGTATAATCATATATTGCGCCATCATAATCTTTTAATTTTGCCTTTGCTTCACCTCGTAAAGCATACATATTCGCATCTGCTTTTGTATTTAACGCTTTAGTCGCCCATTTTAATGTGTTAAAATAATCATCATCATTAAAATAATAATATGCATAATCTGAATAAACATCAAATTTTGGATAACCATATTGTATTGCATTATCGTAATAAGACATTGCCGATTCTAAACCATTTTCATTTTCTTCAGCATTAGCAAGTTGTATATATGTTTTTCTTAAAATTTTCTTTATTCTATCTTGCTCTGATTTGTTAGATGAATCATATATACTTATATTCTCTATAATTTTATTTAATGCTTGAACATTTTTTGAACCAATACAATCTATAGCTAATGTATTATATTCACTATCAATAACTGTTAATAATGTATCAATTTTTTGTTTTGTATTAGCAATTTTAAAAAGTTTATCTAAAGGTTCATTTACATCAGAAGTATAATTAGTAACTGCCGCTATAAAAGCTTTTTGAACAAGATTTAAAATAATCTTATCTTTCATTTCTGAAGATATTCCCTCTCCCAAATCGCAATTTATATTTTTATATGGCAATGTAACTATTTTTCCATTTTGCTCATAAGCACGTTCAATTTTTACATACGGATATTCTAATGAAGATATTAATCTCATTAACGACTCTGATGTGATAACATAATCATTAATATTATAGTGTGATAATACATTGATTTTTGCAGCAATGTCTTCGTTAGAAGTATTATCAAATGCATCTTGTAAATATTGCTCAAAAAGTACTTCTTCTGAATTATAGGATTTTTGACTACAAGTTTCAATAAGATCTAAGTAAATATTATCTGCATCTTTTTTCCCTAATTTGAAATTTGCTAAACCTAACCAATAAAGAGTATCTTTATATATATCTCCAGATTCTTTTGCTTTATTTATATCATTTATACCTAATTGATATTCTCCAAGGGCAATATATGCAATACCTCTATAATTATAAGCTAGATGTTCAGCATCAGATTTACCTATAACTTTATTAAGATCTGATATCCCTTCTCGTATAAGTTCCTTATTATCTAAGCCTGCAACACCAAACTTAGCTAGAGCTTTTGTTAAATAAAACCAAGAAATATAATTTTGATCTATATTTGATTCATCTATTTTATTTAATAAATTTAAGGAATTAGTATAATCCCTATTTATTAGTTGTATTCTGGCTTTTTGATAAAGAGCTGAAACATTATTAGGATCTAACAATAGAACTTTATCAATTAATCGTTCTGCAATTTTATCATTTTTTTTACTCATTGCATTATTTGCAATTAGTAACATTTTCTGAGTATCATTTCCCGCATATTGTTCTGCAGCTTTTATATCTTTAGTTATTAAGTCTTGAGAAGCATTTATTAGGTCATAAACCTCTAATCTATCTAAATATGATTGAACATCTTGCGGCTCATTTTTTACAACCTTATTTATATCAGCTAATGCCATTGGAACATTATTCATATAAGCATAACATTTTGCTCTTAAACTGTACCACTTCATATTTTTAGCTTCATGTTGTATTAAGAAGTTTGCATCTTTTAACGCAAGTTGTGCATTTTTTTTGCCATCAGAAGCTAAATAAGCATAAGCTCTATTTCCATGTGCTTCAATAGAATTAGGATTTATTCTAATTGCAGAACTTGAATCTGCAATACTTTTTTCATATTCATTTATACGTAAATAAGCAACTCCTCGATTAATATATGTTTTATCATATTTTTTATTAAGCTGTTCTGCTTTATCATAGAAAAATATTGCTTTATTATTATTGCCTTCCGATAAGCTTATTGAACCCATTGCATCATTGGTAATATAACTATTCGGATTAATCTTATAAGCTTTTTGTGCATTTTCTTTTGCTTCTTCATTTTTAGAAGTATGTCTTAAACAGATAGATTTTAATGCATAGGCTGTCTCAGTTTCAGGGCACAATTTAATAGCTTTATTTAAAGATTCAATAGCTTTTTCATAATTATTTTTATCAATCAAACTTTCAGCGGTTTGGCATAACTTATTATATTGCTTTACTGTTGATTCTTTGTAAGTAACAGGAGTTTTCTGTACAATATTTTCAGCATCTGGAGTCTGAATATCCGCTTCTATTTCCTTTTGATTTTGAATATTTGAATCTGGAATAACTGTATCTTGAGCATAAGTTGGTATCGCAGCTAGATACAATAATGATGCAAGCATACATTTAAATACTAAAAATTTATTTTTAGAATAAATCATTTTCTTCTCCTTTTAGCCTATTATCTTCTGTATTTCTTTCATATTTGTAGTAATAATTCCTTCTTGAATTTTCGCCTCATAAATAATTATTTGAATTATTATTCCACCCAATCATCATTTTGAGATGGCGAATCATTGTAAATTTGTTGAATTTTTCTTCTTTCTTCTTCCTGAGCTTTTTGATTTTCTCTTTTTATCTTTTCATGCTCTTCCTTTTCTTTTTGATACTTTATATTTGGAATTCTTCCACATGCACTATCACAAGAAAACTCTTGATTTACTTGTTTTGTCTGGACAAGTAAACTTCCTTCCGATAACTGAGTATCATATTTTAATTGAATTTCATACGTAGTATATTTTTCAAGCGTTTCATAATTATACCAACTATTATTTATCTTGTTATAGTATTTATTTCCATTTTCATATTTTAATGGAACAAAACCATTTTCATTAGATTTCATAACTAATGTCCCCGTACAACTGTATTTATCCAATTCTTTATCATAAGAAGTAACAGCAGGGTAGATTAATTCAATACTTGAAATTGATAGAGGATCAATTGCTTTATAATATTCGTTATGTTCTTTAAAAATTTGAACAACCAAATCTTTTGTATCTGGAGCTTCACAATTTGAAGTCTTTGGCTCAAAATGTTCTTGAATATCTTCATGCAACTGAGGAATTACATTAAATATCAAATAAATTAACGATAAAACTATTAATATTCCAACAAAACAGATAACTAAGATTTTTAAAATATTATTTTTGTTATCTCTAGGATTTTTTGTCGTAACTTTCTCCGGATTATCATTTTTCAAAGAACTATTTTCACTATCTTTTTCTTGCTCGTTATTAGAAAACTCAATAATACCATCTAATTTATAACCACAATTGGTGCAAAACTTTGCATCATCTAATAACTCTGCTCCACAATTAGGGCAAGTATCAATTAAGGGAGCACCACAATAAATACAAAATTTTTGATTATTTTTTTCAGTTTCTTTTCCACAATTTCCGCAAAACATCTAATTCTCCTAATATTTTGTTATTAAATTTATTTTTGGATATGCAAAAACTATCAATACACCTAATAATATTAGGGAAATGAGAATAATAATTATTACAAACTTATTTTTATATAAAATTTCTTTTACTCGTTCACCAATTACCCTTTTTTCTTGCTCTTCTTTCGCCCACCTTTGAAGTGTACTATTTCTATAAGTTGTTTCTTCTTCCTGTTCTGTATGATTTTCAGAAACAATAGTACCTTCATTTGAAGATTCTTCTATTGTGGGACAATTATTACTAATAGAAGCTTCCTTTAGAGGTTCTTGGCTTTTTTCTATATTTCCAGTTTGTTGTTCCTGCATTTTAATATTTTTTTCATCTATAACATTGTTCTCTGGTTTAAATAATTTTGCACCACAATATGTACAAAAATTCTGAGTATCCTTCTTTACTTTTTTTCCACAATTTGAACAATACATATATACTCTGTTTATTTTCATAAGATGTTGCTTATTTTTTGTATAACAGTAAAAAATAGCATAAAAACATCAAATAATACCCCTAGCACTATAAATTTTAACACAAATATCATTAAAACTTCATTTTATACTTTATAAAAGTAAATATATTTATAGTAAATAGTATTATTCCTTCAATGAGCAAAAAACAAATTTTAAATTAAGATTCAACAACTTACTTCTCAAGCAGAACTACGGCATTGGATTCAATGGCGAGTTTTTGTCCTACAGCATCTAATTTTTCTTTTGTTTTCGCCTTGATAGATAATTCTTCTGGTTTGAGATTTAAAATTTTGCACAAAACTTCTTTCATTTTAGGAATATATGGCATCATTTTTGGAGCCTGAGCAATTATGTTACTATCAATATTCACAATATGATATCCTTGTTTTTGAATCAAATCATACACGTGTTTTAACAGAATTGTACTATCTATATCTTTATATTTTGGGTCAGTATCCGGAAAAAGCGTTCCGATATCATCAAGCGCCAAAGCACCTAACATCGCATCAATAATTGCATGGATTAAAACATCTGCATCTGAGTGCCCCAAAAGACCTTTTTCCTGTGTAGTTTTAATTCCACCAAGAATTAAATCCCTACCCTCAATTAGTTTATGAATATCGTAACCAATCCCTATTCTGAACATTTTTAAAAAACCTTTCTATCTTTATTATAGCATACTTTGAGGTAATATGGTATAATATAAATATGAAAGATTTAGGAAATTATTCTCAAAATGCTGTAACCGTAACTCGCTCTGTTGCTCAACCTACATTGAATAATGATACTTCAACTTCTGTCATTTATGATTATTCAGATTTTGAGATTCCGACATACCCACTTATGTTAGATTTTTCGGGATTACTATTTTTTCTCCAATTAATTATCATTGGAGTTGTAATCGGACTTGCCCAACTTGCAATTGTTGGATTTTTCATATTTTTTATTACCAAAAAGTCACGACAAGAATACAAATGTCCCAATTGTGGCGAAACATACAAAATTACTCCTTGGGGCAAAATTCGCAAATGCAAAAAATGTGGAACAAGTCTTGTAACAAAACGTTGTGGCTAATCTTGAGTTAAATAAATCTCTGCTAAAGCCAAATCCGATTTTGTAGTAACCTTGATATTTCTATAATCTCCATCAACAATATAAACATCTTTGCCTAAAAATTCAATCATACCGGCATCATCAGTAAAATTTTGGTCTTGCAATTTATCATGAGCCATTTTAATCAAATCGTATTTAAAAGCTTGTGGTGTTTGTGTGTTATACAGTTTTGAACGGTCAATTGTTTTAATTATCTTACCATTTTCATTAACTTCTTTAATAGTATCAATCGTTTTAGTCATAACACTAACGGCTTTTTTCTCAACAACAGCCTCAACTGTTTTATTAATAATTTCAGGAGTAATCATTGGTCTTGCACCATCGTGAATCAAAACATACTCACAATTTGCAACCTTTAAACCATTATAAACAGAGGCTTGACGGGAATTTCCACCCTGTACAATTTTGATATTTTTATATTCTTTAAAAAACACTCTTAAAATCTCTATGATTGAAGAATTTGCACTAATTATAATTTCATTAATATTAGAATTTATAAAAGCATCAACGGTGTATTTAATTATTTCTTTTCCATTGATTTTTTCAAGCAATTTATTTGTATTACCAAACCTTGATGATGTTCCGCCCGCAGTAATTACCGCTGAAATTTTCATTTTTCTTCTCCTTGGGTTTTAAAATGATTAAAAACTTTTTCTTCTACATCTTTTTGAGAAAAATGAACAGTTGCATTATTAATTTTCAAATCGACACCCAAACCGTCTTTCACTTGTCCTATCTCAACTCCATAAGGATAATCTTGTGGAACTGTGGCAACAATTTGATAGTCCTCTCCACCAAATAAAACCATATTTTGCCAGTCTGAAAATTGGATAATTTCTTTATCATAAGGAATTTTATTAAAATCAATATCAAGCAAAACACCACTCTCATTTGCAATCGCAGACAACGAGTCCATCAAACCATCAGATGTATCCATCATTGCATAAGATTCTTTAACATTTAATGCAACTCGTTTGCCAAATTCAACTTGAGCAACAGGCATTAAATGAGCTTTTATAAATTGTTCCGGAGTTTTTTTATTTTCAAAAAGGAGTTTCAATCCTGCGGAACTTGAACCATGAATTCCTGAAACAATAATTTTTTGTCCAATTTGAGCATTTTTTCTTGACGAGATATTCCTACCTAAAGTTTTGCCAATTGCGCAAACAGAAATACAAATTTTGTCAGCTCCTGTAATATCACCACCAACAATTTCAATATTATTTCCGCAAGCTTTTTGACACCCTTTATAGAATTCTTCAACAAATTTACTATCAATATTTGCAGGAACAGAAAGAGCAATAGTTAGATATTTTGGCTCTCCTCCACTTGCTACAATATCAGAAATATTTACCATTACAGATTTGAAACCCAAATCAAAAGCTGATGTATATTTCAAAGAAAAATGAACATCTTCAACAAGGCTATCTTGAGTGACAACAATTCCTAAATCTTTCAAATAAGCGCAATCATCACCGATAAATTTTGAACCGATGATATTTTTTATTATGGAAATAAACTCTTTTTCTTTCATGATAATTAAACTATATCATGCTCAATCAATGAAATAAATTCTTGAACAAGAGTTTTGTTCCATTTTTTGCCGCTATCAGCTTTAATAATTTCTAATGCATCACGAGAAGATAGTTTTGCTCTATATGGTCGAGGTTCAATCAAGGCAAAGTATTCATCAATAATCAAAATGATTTGCGAAGTCAATGGAATTTCGTCTTTTGAAATTTTATTCGGATAACCTGAACCGTCCCAGTTTTCGTGGTGATGTTCAATTATTGGTAATATATCCTGAACATAAGAAATAGGTTTCAATATCTCTCGAGCTGCAATAACTGGGTGATTTTTAATTTTAGCTTTTTCTTCATCAGTCAAAGGAGTAGCTTTCTGTAACAAATCTTGCGGTAACATCAAATTACCAATATCATAAAGTAACACTGCAACTCTTAAATTATCAATATCTTCTTTTGGAAGGTCAAATCTTTTTGCTAAACTTGTAGCCATAAGAACTTTACTTTTAATAACCCCAGATGAATGCATTGGATTATACAATTTTGTAAGCATATCAGCCACAGTGTACAAAGATTCATTAGAAACTTCATCTTTATTTATAGGAGCTTGAAGTTTTAGACATAACTCTTTAGACAAATGTTTTGCCATAGGAACTCTATTTTTAGACAAAATATCAAGGAATGTGTTAACTGCAATTTCTTGCCATGAAGTTTCAGAAACCGGTTTTGCAAGTGTGACTCTGTTTCTTCCGTTTCGTTTAGAAGTGTACATTGCTTGGTCAGTAAGTTCCAGTAATTCATCGACATTTTCAGTATGTTCAAAATATGTTGCAACACCTAAACTACCTGTAATATGACCAATAGTTTCAATTTCAGTTTTTTCAATTGCACTTCGAATTCTCTCTGCAGCTATCATAGCACCGTCAGAGGCAATCCCTGGAAGCAAGACATCAAATTCTTCTCCACCAATTCTTGCCGGAACATCGACAGAACGAGCATTCGCTTTCAAAACATCTGCAATTGTTTTAATCGCTAAATCGCCATAAAAATGCCCATAAGTATCATTAATTTTTTTCAAAAAGTCTAAATCAATACCAATAATAGAAAATGGTTGTTGTTGACGTTTTGCACGTTGAACTTCTTTTTCCAAAGATTCTTCAAAATATCTTCTATTATACAAACCGGTCAAAGCATCTGTTACGGCTTGATCTCTAACAGCTTGGAACAAATCGGCAATTGTAATTGCCATTTCAATTTGTTTTGCGAAAAGTCCTAAAAAGTCCATTTCAGTTCCTGCAAGTTCTTCTCGAGCAGAGAATACGCAGAACCAACCAAATTCCTTAGTTTGAGTAATCAAAGGAACTACAATAACAGATTTTATCGGCTGATTAGATATGATTTTTGTTACAGTTTCCGGTGGAAGTTCCGGCAAAACAGATTTCAAAGATTGGTCAATTGATTTTGTTTGAATTATTGTTCTTTGGCGCATTGTGTCGGCAAAAACACTCTCGTTATTGTAAGCCAGACGTCTTGTTTGAATCCCTGGAGAACCAATAATATTATTTAAACGTTCAATCAAACCATCATTAGATTGGGCTAAAATTTGCAAATATTCGCCATTTTCATCTTCGCATTTGTGAATAATTGCACAATGCATATACCCAAGTTCACCTTGGGTACTATTCACAATCGCTTCCAAAACATTTTCTAATGGAGTTGAAGAATTCATCATTTCCCAAATATGTTGCAGTGTAAACATACGTTTGTTTGCATCATTCAACTCTTCTGTTCTCTCGGCGATTTCTTTCTCTAATTCAATATTTCGCTCATAAATTTCAAGATAATCACGTTTCTCGTTGTAGATATTATTTTCTACTTCTGAAACTTTTTTAGTTACTTCTTTAAATTTATCAAATAAACCCATTCGGCCTTCCCTGACCATAGCTAAACTCTGCCTACTATTATAGCACTTTTTTAGAACAATTTCAAGGTGTCTATCGCTGATACAACTTCTTCAACCGTTGGAATATTCCTGCAACAGTCAGGATTATCTTTGTTTTTGCATTTTCTCTTGAAGCAAGGTTGACAAGGATATTTGTATTCTCCAGGGGCAATATATTTTGATTTATCGCCATAAGGAGCTAAAACTTCTTTAGGAGTACAAGTGAAAATTGTAATAACTGCAGGATTTCTAGTTGCCCAAGCCAAATGTGCACTTCCGCTATCCGGAGCCATAACAAGTTTTGCTCTTGAAAATACTTCCATTAATTCCATAATATCTGTTTTACCGGCTAAATTTAAGAATTTTCCACCACCAATGTATTCAATTAATTCATTATCATTCGGCCCGCCTGTGAATACCAAATTGCATTTATCTTTCAAATATTCAACAACTTTTTTCCAATTATCTTGATTCCAGTGTTTATCTTTCCAAGTTGTTGCAGGAGCAATTACAACAAGTGGTTTTTCGGAATCTAAACCTGCTAACAATTCATCAACATGTGCAATTTGCTCTTGAGTTCTTGGTGGAAGTGTCACCTTAATTTCATCAGGATTTATTCCAAGATAATTTGCATATCTCAAATAATTCAAAACGATAGGAGAGTTCGGAGAATATGAAATATCATCAATCCATTCATTTCCGCCTAAAACAGAAAGTTCTCGACCCTCTTTGGAAATAATTCTTCTTTTAGCACCACAAAATAACAACCAATATAAACTTTTCAACATCATTTGAGAATCAATTGCAACATCAAATTTTTCAGCTCTTAGTTGTTTTAAAATTGCTAGATATTCTTTAAAACTTGTTAGTGAAAACCCACGTTTTTTCCATTGTTTCATAGGAACTAAAATTGCCTTATCAACACATGGATTATTCTCGACAATTTGAATTCCTTTTTCCGAAACAAGCCAAGTAATCTCATAACCTGCATCTTTCAAAGCATTTGCTAAAGGAACATTAAATATTACATCACCCAAAGATGATAATTTTATAAGTAAAAGTTTTTTCTTTGCCATTCTCATTTTCTCTCTATTTGTAAGTACATTTTATTATATGCGAAAAGTAAATTTTAGGGAATAGTTTTTACAAAAAGATACTACGTATGTAGTTATTCTACCAACTATGGTGAGATTTGTAGGGTAATTGCATTAAGGGACTACGCACGTAGTTATACCACCAATAAAGATGGACTTTGGAAAGTTATTAATTGAGGAAATAAGGCAGTAGGGCACAAAGGCAATAAGGGAATAAGGGAATAAGGGAATAAGTTCGTTACGTATTTAATTATTTATATGTCCACCCCTTGCGGGAGGACCGAAATCTTTGATTTTGAGTAGGGGTC
>JBNMKP010000002.1:0-25459 GCA_050874405.1 bacterium | reverse complement strand
GTCTATAAGTGTTTCCAAAAAATTTTCCTTTTTATAATACCTAATATATTAGTCATTATATATTTATTTTAGGTGGATTGTCAATATAATAGTTACTAAAATAATATTTATGAATGAAAATACGGTTTTAAAATTAGGGTTGAAAATTCGAGTAGAAAGACAGAAGCAAAAAATTTCACAAGAAAAACTTGCGGAATTGTCAAACTTGAATAGAAATTTTATCGGAATGATTGAACGTGGTGAAACAAATGTTACAATCAAAAACTTAGAAAATATTGCAAATGCCCTAAACCTCCCTATCCAAGAACTTTTTAATTTTGTTATTTGACCTTACTTATTACCCCTCCTCAAAATCATAGATTTCGGTTTTCCCGCAAGGGGTGGACATGAAAGAGAAAAAGAATTAAAACGTAACGGACTATTTACTTTTCATCATTCACTAAATATATGTCATTACGAGGAAAACAAGCCGAACAAAGTATAAAAGGGTTGATGCAGAGTGACGTAGTAATCCAGTGCACAGAGTACACCAATGTCACCCTGAACTAGTTTCAGGGTCTCAAAAGTTAAGGAGATTCCGAAATAAATTCGGAATGACAATTATAAAAAATCTAGCACCTTATTTAACATCAAGTGATTGGATTTGTTTCATCTTAGTATTAATTTCATTCATCAAATTAATATTATCAGTTTGTCTAGCATATTTTTGAGCTTTTGAAAGCAAATTATATGCTTTATTCAAACTATTGAATTCAACCATAATATCTGCTGCTGCTAAGTAGTTTTGCGCGATTTTTGTTGGGGATTCTGCGGTTGTATAACTTTTCACTGCTTGGGAATAAGATTTTAGTGCCTTTTCAGGTTCATCAAATTTCTTATACGCATTTGCGGTGTTTGATGATACAAAACCTTGTAAGTTGTAGTTTTCTGTTTCATCTGCAAGCCCTGATGCTACGTCATAGTATTCAAAAGCTTCTTTATCATACATATCAGAATAAATATTTCCGATTTTGGTTAAAGATGCAGATTGTGCCGGAAGATTTTCAGCTTCTCCTGCGTAAGAAACAGTCGTTACATAATGGTCAAGTGCTGGTGTAATTTGGTTTACATCATCATAAATTTGAGCCATTGAGTAATGTGCTTTTGTTTTTACGTTTTCATCTTTTGATAATTTTGCAGCTTGATTGTAGCTTTTCAGTGCTTGTGCTAAATAATCATGATCATCATAAATCTTTCCAACTTCATAATAGATTTTGCCGGACGTTTCTGTATCATCAATTTCCATCGCACGATTTAGTGCTTTTTCAAAAGATTTTATTGCTTTTTCAGGATCTTTTGCATAAGCATATTTTTTTGCTTGAATAAATAATGATTTTAATTCTTTGTCTTGCGGAATTTTTGTTGAAGTAGTTTGTCCGGCAACAGAAATTGGGATTACGTTAGAATTTTCTTCTGTTGCTTGTGGAATTTCTTCGACTTGGGAAGTTTCTTTTAATTCTTCTTGACGTTTGGTTTGACTCGTAGAACCGTCTGGGAATTTTACAAGAAATCTTTTATTGATATCTTCTTCATTGTAGTGATAATCAATGTTTTGTAAGAATAAAGCATCAACCCATTTTTCTACAACTTGTGATTCTTTTTGCAAGGTTTCTGAAATGTAGCCGTCAAGTAGTGATGCGGCATTTTTCAGATTAGATTTTACAAGTTTTGTATTTGGAACATCTTTTTTAGATTGTTTTTCAATAAGGTCAATGTATTCGTCAACTTCTTGCGCTAAATCATCTGGAGTTCCGATTGCAAGAGCTGTATTTTTCAAATCTTTTAAAATTTGAGCGATATTTATTTGGCTATCGATTTTATTTTGCGCTTTGGTATTTACAGCTTGGGTTTGATTTGTTCCGATATTTGTTTGTTGTTTATTTTGAAAATTGGCAGAAGCGGTTGTTGCGTTTGCATAAGCATTTGCAGCTGCCATTGAAAACTTTTGTTCATAAGCAGGAGTGTAAGTTGGAGTTTTTTGTTCTACGTATTGAAGACCTTTGCTTTTGGAATTCTGATTGGATTCTTCTTCTCGTTGGGTATTAGCTGCAGCAGATTTTTCTTCGTCTTCGCGTTTTTTGACACGATTTCTGCTGTCAGAATTCACAAATGGTCTTTGGTATATATTATTTAAACTCAATCCCATATTATTTTTATACACTCTCCAGACTGGTATCTACATTATATTTTTAACATAATTGGGGGATAAAAAGGTCATACTTTCGTATGATTTTTGCCATGATTAATTTAAGTTATTTTTTTCAAAAGTCAACATGATGTGTTTTATTTTTTACAAAGGTTGAAAGGGGCTGAAAATTTGAATATATTTGAATTTCAGTTACTTTATTTTTGCGAAATAAAATAGATTTTTTTAACAAATGTAAATAAATTGACAAAACATCATGACAAATGTATGCGATTATTTTATTATTCTTTTATCGGAGGAAGAATGTTAGAATCTATGGTAGGTAATAAATCAGAATTTGACTTAACATCAAAAAGTGCATTCTCTAGCGATAAAGATTCGTTTACATCTCGTTCTTTTGCAGCACTTTTAGCAAAAAATATTGTTCCTGCTTCTCATAAAAGAATTGCAGACAACTATTTGATTGTTAAAAAAGTGTTCAAGTTTCAAGCTTGTATGAGCAGAATTTCTAATGTTGAAAAAGCATTGTTAGAAAAATATGATTTTAATACATTAGAATTTACAACAATGAAACAGATGTATGATGAATTGGCACTTCTTCAAAAATGGTCTAATTCTGAAGACGAAAACCTTCGTAATGATTCTGACAGCATACTGTTAATTAGGGTAAAAGAATTAAAATTCTTAGAAGCAAGCCGTTATGCTTCTATTTCAAATGAAATTTATAACGGATACTTAGCTTTGGAACAATATTTAAAAGAAATTAGCAAGTTCCAAACTGTACAAGCAATATCGTCGCTTAACTTTTAAAATAAAATAATATACACAAAACACAAGAAAAAGACTAAGTTTTAAACTTAGTCTTTTTCTTGTTGATATCCAAAATTTTTCAAAATATTTTGTTTTTTGCGCCAATCTTTTTCGACTTTAACTTCCAGTTCAAGATAAACTTTTTTTTCTACAATTTTTTCTAATTCTAATCTTGATTCTGTACCGATTTTTTTCAAAAGACTTCCACCTTTGCCAATCAAAATTCCTTTTTGACTTTTTTGTTCGCAGTAGATTGTTGCATAAATTTTGTCAATTTCTTCTTTTTCAAAATAATTTGTAACTTTAACTGCAACAGAATGTGGAATTTCGTCAGACGTATTTAAAAGAATTTTTTCTCTGATAACTTCTTCTGTAACATCACGCATTGTTTCTTCTGTGACAACATCTTCTGGGTATAAAGCTTCGCCCTCCGGTAATTTTTTATAAATATTTTTTAAAAGAGTGTCGATATTTCTTCCAGTTTTAGCGGAAATTCTGACAATTGGAAGATTTTCATTGAATAAAGTTTTATATGTCAAAAGATTTTCTTCAATTTTTTCCGGCTTTTTAACTTTATCAACTTTGTTCATTACAATAATGATTGGAATATTTGTTTGTAAAAGATTTTGAGCAATCCATTTGTCACCTTTTCCGGCAGGGTCAGAACCATCTACCAAAAACAAAATTACGTCTGCATCTGGAACAGAAATTTTTGCTTCATCTAATAAAAATTCTCCGAGTTTGTTTAACGGTTTGTGTACCCCAGGGGTGTCAACAAAAACGATTTGCCCTTCATCAGTTGTAAGAATTCCTTTAATTCTTTTTCTTGTTGTTTGGGCTTTATCTGTAGTGATTACTATTTTTTGTCCTAAAATTTGGTTTAAAAGAGTTGATTTTCCGACATTAGGACGACCTATTATTGAAACAAATCCGCTTTTCATAAAATCTTTCCGTATTTTTTACTAAACATATTGTAACATAAATTACATTTTTTTTAACATAGTAGCAATTTTTTTTACTATCGGGTATTATATAGATAGTAGTAGTGTAAAATTGTTAGATTAGGTATGATTAATAAGAAAAATATTATAATTGCTGCTGTTTTGGCAGGTTTAATGACAAGTATCCCGACAGCCGAAGCAAATAGCTCAAATAATTTATTAAAAATGGACGTCAATAGATCATCTGTTTCTAATTCTGTTGATGTTACTTTTTACACTACCGGCGAATCTCAAAATACTGTTGTTACAAGGAAAGCACCTAATCGTTATGTTGTATTGTTACCTAATATTTCCGGTTCAAGTTCAATTGTACCGAGTTTGGGTGGCGTAAAAGATTTAATTACTGATGTTCAAGTTAAAAATGTTGATGATGGTATTGGTGGTTATACAAAGATTACTTTTGGTACAACAAAACCTGTTAATATTAGAACTTACATGAAAAAGACTGCACCTTTAACACAGGCACAAAAGGATTATAAAAACTTAATTGCACAAAATAATAAACCGGTTGCAACGCATACAAAAGCTGAAACCCCACACACTACTACAGCTTCAAAAGTTCAACCGACAACGTCTAAACCTGCAACTCCTGTAAAATCTACAACAGCAACCAAATCTCAAGTGGTAACAAAACCACAAGCTGCGAAACCTCAATCAACTGTAAAACCGCAGGCTACTGTTAAACCAACACAAACAACAAAAACAGTCCAAGCTAAATCACAATCTAAACCGGTTCAATCTGCAGAGAAAAAAGTAAATAATACAGTTGCAAAAAATAATAATGCTTCAAAAGTTTCTTTAGTTGCATTCAATCCGCCTAAAGCAAAGAATGTAGCACCGATTGAAACTAAAAAAGTTACTCAACCAAAACAAGTTCAACAACCAAAATCAACTGTTGAACAACCTAAAGTTCATCATTCTACAAATGTGACAGAAGATAATTATGTTCCAAAAATGAAATTTGATGCAAACGGAAAACGTCAAATTGATTTAGAACCAAGAGTAAATCACAAAATTGTAGAAGAAACTCCAACTCCAAAAATTAAATCAAATTCAATTTTTGATATTCCACAAGATTCAAAAGCAAGTACTCAAAAACCGGAAGAAAAAGTTCAAAAAACAACTCCGGTTGCACCTGTTACTAATACAAGTAAGCCGGAAAAATCTCATCATTTTCCTATGTGGCTTGTTGTTTTAGGTAGTAGTGCACTTGCTATGGTTGTTGTCTTTCTTGTATTTGATGCAGTTTCTCATGCATCAGAAAAAGATTCAGACAGATTGAAATCTTTCTTCAATATTTCATCTAAAAATCAAGCTCGCAGACGCAAACGTGAGTATCAAGATATTATTGATAACGAAGAATTAAACTGGCAAGAAAAATATAAACTTTACACAGAAAAAGATAAAGAACATTCTTCTGTAGATAAGTCAGAAAATATTTCTTATGTGACAGATATGTCAGCAACTAAAAAAGCAGTTATTACCCCTGAAAACACTACTACTGCTTCATTTACATCTGATAGAAGAAATCTTAGAAATTCAAAACTTGCTGATAGTTTGAATGCAAAAGTTGATGAAGTGCAAAAAAATGCAATTCAAAACGAAAAATTATCTGAATCCGTATCGACAAAGGATTTCAAGGTTATTGCTGACAGTATCAAAAATATACCGAACAATCACGAAGAAACCCTCAAAGAAAATCTTCGCTCAAAAATCTCTCAAATGGAGCATGCATTTAATCAAACTACAAGTTTAATCGAACCTCCGGAAGAGATTTCTCATGATGTTCAATCAGAAGATAATGCAATTATGAAGCATTTTTCTGATATTAAATTGAAATCTTTTGCTAAAGGTTTAACATTGAAAGAAACTCACAGAACTTTAGCTGACGAAAATAAAAAGGTTTCTAAAGACAAAAATTATAAAGAAAGCAGATTTGTTAAATTGAAAAATTCACCACTTAGCATGAGTCGTAGAAAAGCTGTTAATGGTGTATCTAACATTATGCCAAGTTTAAATAAAATTTTAATGAATAATGGGGAAATGAAAATGGATAATCAAAATTATGAACTATCTTCTTTAGATGAATACTTGACACTACTTGATTCTGAAGAAGAAAAAAGAGTACAACCAACTGTTGCTAGTGTTTTGTCACAAGTAAGACCATCAGAAGCAATGAGTCGTTCTGGAATTACAAACCCTATTTCAAGAGCATCTAATCCGATGAACAAACAAAATGAAAACTCTTCTGCAAGATATATGAATGGTTTAATCGTTAAATCAGGTTACAATATCGATTCAGAAAAAGGTTTCTATCTTGTAAATCTTGACGGTGTGTCTGCAATCGTTGGAAGAATTAAAGATGACATTTTCATTTTGAAAAAATTTGACCATGTTGTAGATAAACAACTTCAAGTAAGGCAAGACTATGGTTCCGTTTATATTGTGAAAGTTGGCGGTTACAAATGCTTAGTTGATGTTGCTAAAGATAAAATGGGAACTCTTATTGAAATCTAAGTATGTATAAAAAAATAATTATATCAATCTGTTTAATTCTCGGAGTGAGTTTGTTGTGCTGTCTAAATTGTTCAAAACCTGCAAAAACGACAGTTCAATTTGCATCGTGGGGGTCAGAATCTGAAATATCAATTTTAAAACCGATTTTGAAAGATTTTGAAAAAGAAAACCCTAATATAAAAGTGGATTTTATGCATATTCCACAAAATTATTTTCAAAAAATACATTTGCTTTTTGCTTCAAATACTGCTCCTGATGTCATTTTTATGAATAATCAATATTTGCCAATTTATGCAAATGCCGGTGTTTTAGAGAATTTGACAAATGATTTTGATTTTAGCAAATTTTACCCACAAACAGTAAAAGCCCTTTCTTGGAAAGGTAAGATTTATGCTGTTCCGAGAGATGTTTCGAATTTGGTAATTTTTTATAATAAAGATATTTTTGACAAATATAATATTCCTTATCCAAATACAAATTGGACTATGCAGGATTTTTTAATAACTGCTGAAAAATTGACTCATAGACCGAATGTTTTCGGAATTTCTTTTGAAGAAGAACCTTTAATGTTTTTGCCTTATTTAACAAATTTGGGTGGAGGATTTGAAGCAGAAAAAATAAATTCTGAAAATTCAAAACAAGCATTGAAATTTTATGCGGATTTACGTAATAAATATCATGTTGCACCTCAAAAAGATGAATCTGCAAGTGCTACAATGGCACAAATGTTTTTGCAAGGAAAACTTGCGATGCATCTTTCAGGTAGATGGCTCGTACCAAAATATAGACAAGAAGCTAAATTTGACTGGGATATTATAAATTTTCCAGTTGGAAAATCCGGTTCTGTTGTACCGTTAGATGCTTCTGGGTGGACGATTTCAAAATCCTCTAAACACAAAAAAGAAGCGATTAAACTTGTGGAATATTTGTCTTCAAAAACCAGTTCGCAAGAATTCACAAAAAGTGGTTTAATTGTGCCTGCAAGAATTGATGTTGCCAATTCTGAAACATTTTTGGACAACCAAAAACCGCATAATGCAAAAATCTTTTTAGACGTAATTAAAACCTCTAAACCAACTCCTGTTACTGTGAATTATCGTGAAACACTTGATAAAATTAAAACTGATACTGAGCACTTGTTTAATATTAAGTGAAAAGTGATAGGTGGATAAGTCTATAAGTGGTTATTGGGAATAAGGAAAAGGGCAATAAGGCAATAAGTTCTTTACGTTTTTATTGTCCTTTTTTGTTATTTGTACCATTATTAATTGTCATTCCGAACTTGTTTCGGAATCTCCTTAACTTTTGAGACCCTGAAACTGTCTCTTGGATTATTGGCAGGTCGGCCGGCTCAACGCAGCCCTCCCTAGGACGAGTTTCGCTATGCTTCACTCTTGCCAAAATCCGCAGTTCAGGGTGACAGTGATGTGTCTTGCTCAAGATTACGACGTCACTCTGTACTAGCTACTCCGCACTCTGCTCGGCTTGTTTCCTTCGTAATAACATGTAAAAAAGTCATGTCATTGTGAGGAACATTTACTTCTAAGTGTGAAATTTTCTTTACGAAGTGACGTAACAATCCACAACACTGGGATATTTTATCTCCCATCTAAATCATAGATTTCGGTTCCCACACAAGGGTGGAACAAGGAGAGTTATGAGATTATTTGGTCAAGTAATATTCACTTAGAATGACATATCTCTTTATTACTTATTCAAATAATCTTGATTTCCGAAAGTCAAAACATAATATGCACAGCCAACACCTTCAGCATTTAGTTGGCAATCTGTTCTATAATCATAATCTTCGTTTGGTGCTCCTAGAGGTCTTAAACCTTTATCTGTTTGATAGCAAAACCAGAAAACATCTCTTCCTGCAACATTAGGTTTTTTATCTCCATTAACATCGACAACAAAAAGTATTCTAAATGGATTAGGATAAAAATAGTATGTAATTCCCGTACCATTATTTAATTTGACCTTATATAAGGTTTCACCTTTTGCGTAATTCATATAAGATGTTCCGTTTAAATATTTGTATTCACCATTATAAACACAGTCCCCATTTTCATCATTAACTCCACAATCCAATGCAAGTTTCCAATAGGGATTTAATTTTTCTGCTAATGCTTTTGCTGATTCTGTTCCATGTGTTTCTAGTCCAAGCCAACCCTCCGGTTCTCCGTTTTCTTCAATTGCAAGTTTTAGCATTTGAGAGATAATTGCTTGATCTTCTTTCAGAATTGCAACTGTGCGTTTGACTTGGTATTTTTGCATAAGTGTTGGAATAGTCATTGCTGCAACTATACCGATGATGCCAAGGGTGATTAGAACCTCTGCTAATGTAAATGCAAGTTTTGCCTTTGTTGGTGACATGTCTACGTGCGTAGCACCTGCCAATGTAAATGCAAGTTTCTTTTTAGGGAATAAGGCATTAAGGGAATAAGGCAATAAGTTCTTTACGTTTTTATTGTCCTCTTTGCTATTTGCACTATTATTAATTGTCATTCCGAACTTGTTTCGGAATCTCCTTAATTTTTGAGACCCTGAAACTAGTTCAGGGTGACATTGGTGTGCCGTGTTTAAGATTACGACGTCACTCTGTTTCACCCCATTCATTATTTGCTCATTATCTTTCCTCGTAATGACATGATTTTTGTTATTATTCATAAATTCCTCTTTCTATAATAATGTGATGTATTACTTCATAGTATAAGCATTATAATTCACGACAATGAGTATATGCAAAAATATGAAGTAATGTATCACAAAATCGCATCTGAAATTAAAAGGCTTAGAACAGATGTAAAGTTCTCTCAAGAAGAATTAGCAGAAAAATTGAACTGTTCACGAGAGTTCATCAGCAGGGTAGAAAATAATAAAGAAAAAGTTAGTCTTAAAATGATATTTACTTTGTCTGAAGTTTTTAATGTTTCTCCGAAGATATTTTTTGATTAGAGAAATTATCCCTCCTCCCCATTTTCTAACTTATAGACTTTATTTATTTGCAATATGTCTTTTTTTTATTTAAAATGTTCTTAAATACTATAAGGGGATAAAATGAGAATTGAGGCAAAAAATCTTATAAAAATATACGGTGATAGAAGTGTTGTAAATGATGTTTCTTTCAATGTAAATAAGGGCGAAGTTGTTTGTCTTTTAGGACCTAACGGTGCCGGAAAAACAACAACTTTCTATATGGTTGTTGGGCTTGTAAAACCTAACAAAGGAAGTATTACATTAAATGGTGAAGAAATTTCATCTTGGCCAATGCATATTAGAGCAAAAGCCGGAATTGGATATTTGCCACAAGAAGCTTCAAGTTTTAGAAGTTTGTCTGTAGAAGATAATATCAAGCTTGTTTTACAGATGAATGACAAATTGACCGAATGTGAAAAAAAGAAAAAGTTAGAAGAATTGCTTAGTGAATTTGGTGTAGCAAGATTACGTAGTGCTTCTGCGATTTCTCTATCAGGTGGTGAGAGAAGAAGGGTTGAACTTGCGAGAGCTTTGGCTGCAAGTCCTGATTTTATTCTTCTTGATGAACCGTTTACTGGTATTGACCCGATTGCGATTGGCGAAATTAAAGATAATATTAGAAAATTGTCTGAAGATAAAGGTTTAGGAGTTTTGATTACCGACCACAACCCGAAAGCGACTTTATCAATTACCGACAGAGCTTATGTAATTTTTGATGGAAAAATTAAAATTCAAGGTAAGAGCCAAGAAGTTGCTGTTGACCCTGTTGCTAAAGAATTCTATTTAGGAAAGGACTTCAAACTATAATGCAGTTTAAAATTCCTAAAATTACTATTTATGATAGGTATATGTTCAAACAAGTTTTTATGGCAACAATGGTTGCTGTATTGTTATTTACAATTGTTTGGATTGCTCCAGAGATTTTGTTAAACACTATCAAAGGTGCTTTAGCTGGTGATTATGGGCTAAAAACGGCAATACTGCTGTTGATAAATGAGTTGCCTAAAATTTTGGACAAAGCTCTTCCTGTTGGTTTGTTATTAGGAACATTATTCACTTTTGATAAAATGAGTAAAGATTCTGAAATTACTATTTTCAGGGCAGTTGGTATGTCTTTTCCAAGGATTGTTGTTCCTGTTGTTGTTTTGAGTTTATTTTGCTCATTCTTATGTTTTGTGATTTCGGATAAAGGAACTCCGGTTGCAGAAGCAAAATTGAGAGCTATTAGAGGGGAAGTAGCTACTAACCAATATATTTATACTCAAAAAGATAAAACCGGTCACCCGTTGATGGCAGTAATTGTATCTCGATCTATCGGTAGAGATTTGGAAAATGTTATTGTTTTGGATTTTTCAAACCAAGTTTATCAAGATGTACACCAGTTATCAAATATTTATGCTGCAAAAATGGGAAAAGCTTATGAAGATAAGTGGGTTTTAGAAGATATTTCAAATTATAAGATTTCAAATGACGGTATTTATATTGATGTTCAACATATTGATAAGATGAATATTTTGAGTGGAAAATCTGCTGAGAGTGCTTATACTCTAATGACTTATTCTTCAATGAAAGAACGTGATATTAATAATGCTAATTTGAGAAAATATGTATCATTATTAAAAACAGAAAAACTGGCAGAAGAATATAATTACTTCTTGAACAAATATTTGCAACGATATTTGACACCGTTTGTATGCGTATTGTTGGCAGTTTTAGGTAGTTTGTTAGGCTTTAGTAAGCCTAGAGAACAAAGACTCGTTGGTTTTACAATTGCTATTGGGTGTATCTTTGTTTATTATATAACTTTGCCATTCTTTGACTTGTTGGCAGAAAAAGAAATTTTATCACCATATATTACAGCAACGTTTCCACTTGTAGCATTTATGCTTGCTATTTGCGGTTTCTACAAATCAAAGGATTTATAATATGAAATTATTAAAATTATTTGTAAGTTTTATTATTTTATCATTGGTTTCAGCTCCGGCTTTTGCGGTTGGAGAGATTTCTATGGATAAGGATAATGGAGTTTATCATATTATATTAAAAGGTGAAAAAATTAAGAAAAAGATTAAATTTGTAGCGTCAGAAGATTTGATAACAAATAGAGAAGCTCATATCAAAGGCAATGCTACACTTACTGTTAATGCAGGATTTTTTGACCCTAAGAATGGAAAAACAATTTCTTATATTGTGACAGATAAAATGACGTCTGCAGATCCGATGTTTAACCAAGCATTACTTGCAAATCCATTTTTTAGAAAAAACATGAATACAATTTTAAATCGTTCAGAATTTAGAGTTATGCAGTGTGGAAACAAATTTGAGTATAGCATTGTTGGACATAAATCAGATGTTCCGTTCGGTTGTACTTTAATTACTTCTGCGCAAGGCGGTCCGTTGATTCTTCCGGAATTAAGGCTTGAAGAAGAAGGATTTATTGTGAAAAATTCTGAGGGACAAGTTGTAAGAGAATCAGCCTCTGTTTTGCATAAAACTTCTAGAACCGTTATTGGTTTAAAAGGTAATGATGAATGTCATATTTTTATTATCACTGATGAAAATCCTATGGATATGTATGAAGTTCAACAGTTGTGCAAAAATTATGGGTTAGATAGAGCAATGGCTTTTGATGGTGGAAGTTCGACTTCTATGAATTATAAAAACAATTTGGAAGTTATCTCTATAAAAGGCGATGGTGCAGGTCGAATGTTGAAATCATTTATGCTTGTTTATTAGGTTAATATAAAATGCAATTGAGATATTTACTTATATTTGGAATATTATTTTGGGTTTCATCAATGACTTTTGCTGACCAATTTGTGCCTGAATTCAATCAGATGAAAAAAATTCGCTGTGATATTGAAGAAACTATTTATAACCAAGATAATAGTGTTGTTTCGAAGAATAAATATTTTAGAATTTTTAATCTAGATGATGAAAATAAAAAAATTTACATTCAAAAAGCTCCAGTAGATGGAATTACGTATTACGAGAGTGATAGAATTGATTTTTATATGCAGCAAATGACAGATGATTTTATTATGCAAACAAAAGCTACTATTGATAAAGAAAATATGAAATATACATCTGACGCTGTAATAAATTATGACAGTATGTTTTTCGGAACGAGAAAAGCAAAAGCAGAGGGTACTTGTTCTGCAATTTAAGAATTTTTAACAAAGTTTGAAAAATAGTCAATTTTTTCCTCTGAAAATTTTTTAATAATATACAGGGGAAAATACAGGCATGGAAAAATTATTGACTGAACATTCAGACTATAATCTTTTCGGAGATGTGTCGGCAATTTTAGAAAAGAACATCTCTCCGGTGTTGGATTTTGCGATAAATAAGCGAAAAGTTCTTAAAACCTTGACTGAAAGTGTTAAATATTTTAGCAAAATCAATGATATTGAAAATGATTTGTCAGGAATTAGTTTTGGCTTTGCTAATTATTCATTGAATGATGAAATGTCTAATCAAAAAGTCCGAAAAATTGCTCTAATGCTTGCAAAAGCAATTGATGAAAACTCTGTTGAAAAAATAAAAGAATTGAAAAAGCAATATGGAAATGAAAAAGAGTTTGCAATTGCGAAAAAGTTTTTGGATAAAAAGTGCAAAGAAGTTTGGGATGTTTTTGAATTTAAAAAAATAAAGTTAAACATTCCACATGCTGCAATGAAATCTTTAGGGATTACTAATCAACCGACATTAGAATTTTTGTTGGGCGATAGTATCCGTTTATTTGAAAAAGATAATGGAAATTCTACTGCAGATATTATTTCATCAATTTTAAAAAATGATAATTTGACGTATAAAATTGAAGATATTCATAAATTCTTGAAAAAAGAAAATGAACATTACAATTTTAGAACAACTGCATATTTAATATCAGAACAGAATTATGATAGGCGAAAACTACTTGAACTCGGCATCAAAAAAGATATTGTTGAACAAGCTCTAAAAACTATTCCGATAAAAGCAAAATTAAGATATTGCTTGCGCAATACGATGTTCAAGGCTGTTCAAATACGTAACATCTTGTTCAAATCCTTGAATATCCTCAAGAGTGCTTGATGATTTTAGAATAGTTTCAAGTGTCATATTTTTATCAGGATTTAAGATATTCATAATTCTTTGCCAATCATAATCGCCATTTGGAAGGTGTAAATGAACATCATGTTTTTCATTTATTCGTCCGTCACTCAAATGGTAACAATCAGGTTTTAGATTATTGAATTTTTCCATATATTCATATTGGTCAAATCCTAACTTTACGGCTGAACAAAAAGCATGTCCGACATCTAAACAAAATCCGCAATTTGTATTATTTTTAACGTATTCAATTTCTTCAACGATTGAACCTTGACAATACATATCAGGGTGACGTCTTGAACAGTATGGAATATTTTCAACATTTACTTGTACTGGCAAATCAATATTATTAAGTTGGCGAACAGTTTCTTCTATTGTTCCGTCCATTCCGCAGTGTGCCACGATATACATTACATCAAGTGCTTTAGCATAATCTTTTACTTGTGCGTAAATTCTTTTATTTTCACTTTCAAATTCTTTTTGTGAAAGATTTACACCCTCACTATATTGTGGAGCATGAATTGTAAATGGGATTGAGTATTTATTTTTGAATTTTTCCCAGTCCGGTAAGAAATTTAATTGGTCAGGGTTTACAAAAATTTCAATGTATGAAAACTTCTCTTGTTCCCATAATTCAATTGCTTTGTCTTTATATAAATCTAATTGGTTTGTAAAAAGTTTCAGTCCGAGTTTCAAATCTTTCATCTGTATAATCCTTTGCTACTTTAGAGGTAAATTTATAATAATATTCTAGCATAATATAAATTTTTGTTAAAAATTACATGCAAAAAAATCTATGTTTTGCTTTAATAAAAGCATGGATTTCCAAATTTTAAGACGACAACCGATAGAATTTTTTGAAAATAAGGGTGTAAAGTATTTTAAGCCATTTGTGGCGCTTGATAAAGCTAAAAAACCGTTAAAAGTTTATAATCTTGAAGATTGTCAGTATTCTCCACCATCTATTATTGGCGAAAATCATCAGGGAAAATTTTCAAGTTACGAAGTTTATTTAGATTCTAATACCAGAACAATGACCGGAGATTCTTTAGCTGCAGACCCAAGAAATCAAGGTATTGGCGAAGTTTTAAACCTTGCTGCTCTTATGGAATTTCACAAAAACAAATTTAATAGATTTAATTTGTTTTCCCTAAAAGAAGCAATTCAATTTTATACTCGTTTCGGGTTTAAAATTATAAATGAGGATAAAAATTTTATCTTGAATAATTTGAAGAATGTAGAAAAATCTAAAGATGCAATATTCAATGAACTAAGAAAAGATGTAGCATTTTTCAAGCCAAGAATTGAGGGAAAAATTCCGTCTGATGACAAATATTTAACTCAAAGAGCAAATGATGTTTTTTCTAATTATTTGAGAGAACTTTCTAGAAAACATATAAAATATAATTCCTCAAAGATTGACCATGGTACAAACATGGAATTTTCTGATTGGGAATTTGAAATTAATAGAGATTATTTGAATTCTTTATTTGATAAACACGAGATAAATTATAAAGTATAAAAGAGAAATAATATGAAAATTGATAAGTTTAAAGTAGAAGAGTGGTTTAATTTATATGAAAAAGACGCAGTGTACGATTTGGCAGACACTTGTGTTGAATCTTTGTCAATTGATGAACTTTTAGAAATTACTGGCGATAGAGAAGAACATATTTCTGAGATTTTCAAAAGAAAATTGAATTATGGAGATATTCACGGAAGTTCTCGTTTGAAAAATGCAATTTCAACAATGTATAAATCTCAAACTAAAGATAATATCACAATTACCCATGGTGCAATTGGTGCAAATCAACTTGTAATGTTGAGTATGATTGAAAAAGGGGATAAAGTTGTATCAATTATTCCGACATATCAACAACATTATTCAATTCCAAAATCAATTGGAGCTGATGTCAGATTGTGTTTTTTGAAAGAAAAAAATAATTGGCTACCTGATTTAGATGAATTAGAAAAATTGGTTAGTGATGATACAAAAATTATTTGTATGAACAATCCTAATAATCCCACAGGTGCTGTTATTCCGGAAGAAATGTTATTAAAAATCGTTGAGATTGCGAAAAAGTCTGATGCGTATATTTTGTGCGATGAGGTTTATCGAGGGTTAAATCATTGCGGAAATCCTTTTTCTTCTTCAATTGCAGATATTTATGAAAAAGGTATTTCAACAGGTAGTATGTCAAAAGTTTTTTCTCTTGCAGGTTTAAGGTTAGGTTGGATTTGTGCTAATCAAGAGGTTATTGATGAAATTAATCACCAAAGAGAATATAA
Source organism: bacterium (assembly GCA_050874405.1). GTDB lineage: Bacteria > Cyanobacteriota > Vampirovibrionia > Gastranaerophilales > Gastranaerophilaceae > Zag111. Next base: position 9,586 of record JBNMKP010000002.1, on the reverse strand, counting down.
CACAATTAGTGTCGGAATTTTAGATGATTATTTTGCAACTTTGGCTATTGAAAATAAAGGCAAAATTATAAAAAGAAATATTGAAAAAATACTCACTGGTAAAAAAATTCTTACTGATTGGGCGAATTCCGAATCTTTAGTTCATCTTGTTGAACCACAAGGAGGAACAACTGCTTTTGTAAAATATAACAAAGATATTTCGTCTAGAGATTTATGTAAAAGATTGCAAGATGAAACAGGGGTTATGATTCTTCCTGGGGAAACTTTAGAGGTTGACGGTTATTTGAGAATCGGCTACGGAAATAATTTTGAACAACTCAAAAAAGCTTTAGAAATCTTTTCTGATTGGCTTAGAAAAATCTAATATTTTGCTATATAATTTTAAGCAGAATATTTGTTTTGAGGATAGTTATAAAATTGAAAAGACGCAAAACCGGAATAATTAATGGAATTATAGCTTCATCAAGTTATGGAACAAATCCACTGTTTGCCTTGCCTTTGTATGCTGGAGGAATTGGAGTAAATTCTGTGTTGTTTTATCGTTATGCAATGGCAGTTACTATTTATGGTTTGTGGCTAAAATTTGCTAAAAAAATGTCTTTTAAATTGCGCAAAATAGAAATTTTACCATTATTTGTTTTGGGAATTCTTTTTTCTCTTTCATCTTTAACTTTGTTTGATGCTTTTAACTATATTGAAGCGGGAATTGCTTGTACAATTTTATTTATCTATCCGATTTTAGTTGCGATAATTATGGCAATTTTTTTCAAAGAAAAGATTTCAAAAACCGGAATATTTGCTATTGCTGTGACAAGTATTGGTATTTGCCTTTTGTATAAAGGAAAACCGGATATGAGTTTGAATATCAAAGGTGTTTTGATTGTTCTTGCATCAGCACTTTTGTATGCACTTTATATTGTCGGAGTCAAGAAGATTAAAGCGATTCAACATGTCCATAGAGCAAAAATGAGTTTTTATGTGATGTTTTTCGGGTTATTTGTTTATATTGTTAATTTAAAATTCTGTACACAATTGCAAATACTTGATAAACCTCTTCTGTGGTTATACGCAATTGGTCTAGCGCTTTTGCCTACAATTATTTCTCTTGAAACAATTAATATATCTATCAAGCTTGCAGGTCCAACAACAACAGCAATTCTTGGTGCTTTAGAACCTTTAACTGCAATATTTTTCGGTGTATTATTGTTTCATGAGCACTTGACGTTTAGAATTTGCGAGGGTGTAATTTTAATCCTTCTCGGAGTTTTAACTATTGCAACAAGGAAGTCAAAAGAGGCATAAAATATGAATACAATGGAACAAAATACTTTAAATAAAGGTCAAAAAATAGACGAACTTCCCGAAAATTATACCGTTATCGATATTGAAGCGACTGGGTTATCTCCTGCGGTGAACGAAATTATCCAGTTGTCTGCGCTAAAAATTAGAAATGACAAAATAGTTGACTCTTTTACTTCTTTTGTTAAACCAAATGGAAGAATTAGTTCATTTATTTCTTCACTTACTGGAATTACAAATGATATGGTTTCTAATGCACCTCAAATAAATGATGTTTTAAATGATTATATTGATTTTATTGGAAAAGATATCATTGTTGGGCATAATGTTCATTTCGATATAAACTTTATCCACTCAAAAAGGATAAAATATTTTAATCAAGGATTATCAAATAATTATGTTGATACTTGTAGAATGTCAAGAAAAATTTGCCCTATTAACAGTCACAAATTAGATAGTGTCGCAAGATATTATAACGTTGATTCAACCGGTCACCACAGAGCAGATAACGATTGCAAAATGACATTTGAGATTTATAATTATATGAAGAGAGATATGTTATCTAAATAGATATTTTAAGCTATAATAACTTTACAGAATAATTTAGGGAATTATTCCCAATTTTATTTTTGTGTTATTATTTATTTGAAAAATAGTAGGAGAAAGATTATGTATAATACAAAAAAAATTACAGAAGATTTATTTTGGGTAGGTGCAAATGATAGAAGATTATCATTATTTGAGGGTGTATATCCTGTGCCTATCGGAGTTTCATACAACTCATATTTATTGATGGACGAAAAAACAGTTCTTTTAGATACTGCGGACAAGTCTGTTTCTCACCAATTTATGGAAAATGTTGCTCATGTTTTAGGTGATAGAGATTTAGACTATTTAGTAATTAATCACATGGAACCTGACCATTGTGCTGAAATTCCTTGCATTATGAAAAAATATCCAAATGTAAAAGTTGTTTGTAATGCAAAAATTCAAACAATGATTACTCAATTCTTTGACTTTGAAATTCCGGAAGAACAATTAATTCTTGTCAAAGAAGGGGATACTTTGAATACAGGTAAACATAATTTGACTTTTGTGTTTGCTCCAATGGTTCACTGGCCGGAGGTTATGGTTACTTATGATACAGTAGACAAGATTTTATTCTCTGCTGATGCTTTTGGTACATTCGGTTCTGTTGATGGTAATATCTTTGCAGATGAAGTTGATTTTGAACATAGATATATGGACGAAGCTAGACGTTATTACACAAATATCGTTGGTAAATACGGCCCACAAGTTCAAATGTTGTTGAAAAAAGCTGCAAATCTTGAAATAAAAATGATTTGTCCTCTTCACGGTTTTGTTTGGAGAAAAGATTTTGACAAATATATTGATAAATATATGAAATGGTCAACTTATACTCCGGAAATTCAATCTGTATTGATTCCTTATGCTTCAATTTATGGCGGAACTCAAAATGCTGCAGAAATTTTAGCTTCAAAATTAGCTGATTTAGGTGTTAAAGATATCAAAGTTGTTGATACTTCTGTTGTTGATACTTCATTTGTAGTTGCAGATGCGTTTAAATATTCACACATTGTATTTGCTTCTGCTACTTACAATAACGGAATTTTTATTTCAATGGAAAACTTGCTTCATGATATTGTTAATCACAATCTTCAAAATCGTAAGATTGCAATTATCGAAAACGGTTCTTGGGCTCCTGCTTCTGGAAAATTGATGACAGAATTGGTTTCTAAATTGAAAAATGTAGAAATTATTGGCAATAAAGTTACCCTAAAATCAGCAATGAAAGAAAATCAAATTGAAGAACTTGAAGCATTAGCTAAAACTATTGTTGAAACAATGGAAAAATAAAAGGAGAAAATATTATGATGGACAAAAAATTAGAACAAGCTTTCAATGTACAATTGAATAAAGAATTGTATTCTGAATATCTATATTTAGCAATGAAAGGTATTTTTGCAGAACTTAAACTTACAGGTTTTGTAAATTGGATGGACGTTCAAGTTCAAGAAGAAAGAGCTCACGCTATGGGTATGTATGATTATGTGATTACTCGTAATAATCATCTTGAATTTTCTTCAATTGATAAGCCTGAGGTTAAAGGATTATCTCCATTGGAAATTTTTGAACAAATTCTAGAACACGAAGAATATGTTACTGCTTCTATCAATTCATTGATGGACGTTGCAGAAGAAGTTCGTGATAGAGCTGCAATTTCTTTCTTAGACTGGTATGTAAAAGAACAAGTTGAAGAAGAATCTAATGTTGGTACAGTTCTTGCAAAATTGAGATTGGTTGGTGATGATAAGCAAGCATTATTCAATCTTGATAAAGAACTTGCAACAAGAACATTTGTTGCTCCTGTTATCGGATAAGAATATTATTCAAAATTTTTAGTTATGTAAAAAGAAAGACCATGTCGGGGGACATGGTCTTTTGAAAGTGGAAGAAGCTCATTGATAAGAGTTAACAAAATCTATGAACTGTCTTCCTAAACATGCTAAAACGCATTAATTTTATAATATCTTTTAACTAAAAAGTCAAGTGTTAATAATAAATATTAATACTTTTTCTTATAAAATTATTTTACGGTTAATTTCTTTGTTGTTTCTTTGTCTGCAACAAGTTTTGGAGCATAAATCTTCAATACACCATGTTCCATTTTAGCTTCTGTTTTGTTAACATCAATTTCTTGTGGTAAGTAAACTGATCTTGAAAATTCACCATATTTGAATTCTGATTTTTTGTAAGCTTTCTTATCTTCGCAGATTTCTTCTTCTTTTTTAGCATTGATAGTGATGTTGTTTTTGTCAATATCAATATCCAAATCTTCTTTTTTTACCCCAGGAAGTTCTGCTCTGATTTCATAATCTTTCTCTTTTTCAGTAATTTCAACAGGCATTGGGAAAGTATTCATATCTTCATCATATCCATATTCTGGGTACAAATTGTCAAAATGTCTGTTCAAAATTGAACTAATTTCGTCGTTTACTGATTTAATAAAGTTGTCAGGTGTTTTTTTTATTAAGAATCTCATAATGAACTCCTTTCGTTTTTGGTTCTCTTTCTAACTACACTTATATTATTGTTCTGTTTTTCTAAAAACAGTGATTTTTTAACCAAAAATTAACATTTTGTGCTATATTATTTCTGTGGTTGAATTGATTAAAGTTGAAAATGTTGATATTCCTGCACTTGCGCAATTGGCTTCTAGTGTCTGGCATGAATTTTGGGTAGATATTTTGTCTTTTGGACAAATTGAATATATGGTGGAAAAATTTCAGTCTGAAAATGCTATAAGAGAGCAAATTAGAACTGAAAATTATACTTATTTTTTTATCAAAGCTGAGGGGGAAACAATTGGTTATGTGGGCTTATCTTTAAAGTCGGATTATTTGTTTTTGTCAAAGTTATATATTCTACATACGTATAGACATTGCGGGTATGGTTCACAAGTTTTTAAATTGATAAAAGATTTTGCTTATGAACATAATTACGACAGAATTAGATTAACTGTTAATAAACATAATACTAATGCTATTGATGCATATTTAGGTTGGAATTTTGAAACAATTGATTCTGTTGAAACGGAAATTGGTGAGGGTTTTATAATGGACGATTACATTATGGAATATAGATTGACCTTGGACGAAGAAAAAGAAGAGGTTGAAGAAGAGGAAGAAAATTCCGCAGGCTCTTTAGACTTGAATTTTGAAGAAGAAAATTAGAATATGAGAATTACCCGTTTTAAAATACTTATTACTTGGAATGTTGCATCACTTGTTGGTTATGTAAATTTGCTAATTATGATAGTTTTTATTGTAATGTTAGGACTTGCAGCTTCTCAGTTAAATATTAAATTTGAGTTTAATAGATTTGTGTATGACAATATGTTGAATCATATAATTTTCCCTTATGTAAGTTTTTATAAAACTATGATGATTGGGGTTTTGATGCTTTTGATTGGTTCAATGTGGGAAAAACGATATTATGATGAGAAAGGTATATATGGCTATCGAGTGTTAGAAAATCATGATAAAATTTATTCCTTTTTCTTTTTGGTTGGTTTAGCATTAAATTTTTTGCCATTGTACTTGTTTATGATGTACGTGATTTCGCTTGCGGTGAAATTTATTTAGTTTTGTGATAAGATAGAAACAAGATTAAACATTGGATTAAGTCGATGTGATGGAATGGTAGACATGCATGCTTGAGGTGCATGTGGCGAGAGCTGTGGGGGTTCGACTCCCCCCATCGACATTTAAAAACTGTTAGGTATGAAGTTGGAAAATTTTTGAACGGTTATTATTGATTTATATAGTATTCTTTTCCTTTGTGTTATCATAAAATCAAAGGATTCATTATGCAGGTAAACTCTCTCAATTCTTATTCATCGCAAAAATGGTTTGAAAGATACAAACTTGGGGAACGTAATGCTATGCGTATTCCTAATATGAGCAAAGAACAAGTATATATAGCAAATAAAACTAGAAATTTGCCTGACAATTATTGGTTAATGACCAAAGAAAAAGATGATTACGACCAAAATGGTAGAAGGTTTACTCTGAAAAGAGAAATAATGAAACCCGTGATGTTTTATCCCAATACTTCGCTAGAAATTAAACCTATACCGCAACCTGTGATGACAATTATCAAGGGTGATAAAGTTTATACAAAGGATTATTTTTATAACATAGTACCTGAGGGTTATGAAATTGAAAAAAATATTTTTGGCACATTTTTGAAAAAATCAGATGTAAAAAGCGCTGCATTCAATTATTTTCAACCTACTATATACACTTTGCTTGGTGCTGCAACATATTATTTATTAAATGCAATTTATAAAAGGGTTAAACATGTTTGATGGTTTCAATATTCTTTTGGACGGGTTGCAAAATCTATTAAGGAACATTAATTTCTCAAATAAATATTATATTATATAAAAATTTTTCTTGTTGTATAATATGAAAGTAAGATTTACGAAATAAGGAGAGGGTAATATGGAAACATTAACCGCAACAGAGGGTTTAATAACCAAGATTATCGGACCGGTTGTTGACGTTGAATTCCCTAGCGGAGATTTGCCGAATATATATACAGCATTGAATATGTTCCAAGATGATGGAACTAAGGTCGTTGCAGAAGTTCAGCAAATGCTTGGTTCTAACAAGGTTAGAACTGTTGCTATGTCTTCAACTGATGGTCTTAGACGTGGCATGAAAGTTATAAATACAAATGAACCGATTAAAATTCCGGTTGGTAAAGCAATTTTAGGAAGAATTCTTAACGTTGTCGGAGATGCGGTTGATAATCAGGGCGAAATTCAAACCGATACTTATCTTCCTATCCACAGAGAATCTCCGAAATTGGTTGACCAAAATACAGATGTTGAAATTCTTGAAACCGGTATTAAAGCGATTGACCTTTTACAACCATATCAAAAGGGTGGTAAAATCGGTTTGTTCGGTGGTGCCGGTGTTGGTAAAACCGTATTGATTCAAGAATTAATTCACAACATTGCAATGGCACACAATGGTGTTTCAGTATTCGGCGGTGTTGGTGAAAGAACTCGTGAGGGTAACGACCTTTGGAATGAATTCAAAGAAAGTGGTGTATTAGACAAAGTTGGTTTGATATACGGTCAAATGAATGAGCCACCAGGAGCCAGAATGAGAGTAGGTTTGTCTGCTTTGACTGCTGCTGAATATTTCAGAGATTTTTCAAAACAAGACGTATTGTTATTCATTGATAACATTTTCAGATTTACTCAAGCAGGTTCTGAAGTATCAGCTCTTTTAGGTCGTATGCCTAGTGCTGTTGGTTACCAACCTACATTGGCGACTGAAATGGGTGAATTACAAGAAAGAATTACTTCTACAAAAGATGGTTCTATCACATCAGTTCAGGCAATTTATGTACCGGCAGATGACTTAACTGACCCTGCTCCGGCTACAACATTTGCTCACCTTGATGCTTCAACTGTATTGTCAAGAAATATCGCATCATTAGGTATTTATCCGGCAGTTGATCCGTTAGAATCAAGTTCTAGAGCATTGGATCCGCATATTATCGGTGAAGAACATTACGAAGTTACAAGAAAAGTTCTTGAAATTTTGCAAAAATACAAAGAATTACAAGATATCATTGCAATTCTAGGTATGGACGAATTGTCTGAAGAAGATAAGGAAACTGTAAACAGAGCAAGAAAAATTCAAAAATTCTTATCTCAACCATTCTTCGTAGCAGAACAATTCTCTGGTATCAAGGGTAAATATGTTAAAGTTTCTGACACAATTCGTGGCTTCAAAGAAATCATTGAAGGTAAACACGATGATTTACCTGAACAAGCTTTCTACATGGTAGGGACAATTGAAGAAGCCGTTGAAAAAGCAAAAACTATTGAGGAATAATTATGAAGCTAAAAATTATTACGCAAGAAAAAGTTGTTTTTGACGAAGATGTTGATGAAATTTACTCTAAAGGTATAGACGGTGAATTCGGTATTTTGAAAGGTCATATTCCAATAATGACTGCTCTTGATATCGGGGTTACTCGAGCTAAACAGGGAGAGGAATTCAAAACATTTACAACAATGGGCGGAATTTTGCAATTCAAAGATGAAGAATGTCTTGTTTTGACAACATTGGCAGAAGCCGGTGAAGAAATTGACGAAGCAAGAGCAAGAGAGGCTCTTGAACGTGCTAAAAGACGTTTAAGAGAAGCAAATGCAAGACTTGATGCAAAACGTGCAGAAGCTGCAATAGCAAGAGCAGAAGCTCGATTGAAAGCAAAATTAGCAAATTAGTATAATTTACTCAAAATATTAAAAAGAGCTGAGAATTTAATTCTTAGCTCTTTTTGTTGTAAGGAATTTTCATTTAGGAATAAAGGAGAGATTTTTTAAGCTGCAGCTTCTGTTGGTTGTTGAGCTGAAACATTTTGTTGAGTTTTTAACATTGGTTCAGCATCAGCTGTTTTTGCTCGATTTGAATTTATATAACCATCAATCAAACTACCAACACCATAACCGGCTAAAGCTACGGCAGGACAAGCGATTGCTAATTGTTTGAACTTGAATAATTCAGAGATTTTGCCACCTTTAAATAAATCTATAATTTTACCTGCTGCAGGAGCTAAGAAACCCAAAATTGCTAAACCTGTTTTGGCTGTTGATGTTTTTCTGTAAATATTTCCTTTATCTGTGAATGCAAGGCTTTTATCTCTTGCAAGTAAACTATTTGTTAATTTTGACTCATCAATTTGAGGTTGAGCTTGCTGATTTTCAGCAGTGTTATCTGCCTGAGTTGCGTTGCCTGTTTGAGCTTGTAATTGGTTTGGAGTTTGTGTATTTTGAGTTTGTTTTAATGCATTTTCTGTCTTTAAGAAATCCGGCATTAAAATGTCATCTTCATAATTTCCGCTAACAGGTTGTGCCAACAGATTACTATTATTTGAAGTTGCTGAAAATACACTATTTGGAGTTTGAGCAGATGTAAATGATGTATTATTTAATAATGAAGATGATTTATTATTACCAATAGCATTCAAATTTGTATTTAGTTCTACAGACATGTACTTAAACCTTTCTACAAAAATATAATAACCTTACCCATTTATATAAAGTATTTTTCTGTTTAAAAATTGCCTAAATTTAAAAATTATTAAAAATATGTTACAGCTAAATTTTTATGCGATACTAAAAATATGGAAAAGTCTTTTTATAGTATTTTTAAAACATTTTTCAAGGTCGGGACATTGCTTTTGGGTGGTGGATACGTAATTTTGCCGCTGTTAACAAGTGAACTTGTTGATAAAAAACATTGGATTACAAGTGATGAATTGTGCGAGTTTTATGCACTTGGAGCAAGCCTACCTGGGATTATTGCAGCAAATACGGCGATTTTTACAGGTCGAAAACTTTTAGGACGAAAAGGAGCAATTGCAGCGACTATTGGGATTGTTATGCCTGCATTTTTAGCAATTGTCTTGCTTGCTTCAATTCTTAGCGAAATTGTAAATAAACCTACTGTTCAACACATATTTTGGGGTGTTGGAATTGGTGTTATTGTTTTGTTATTTCTCGCAGTTAAAGAGATGTGGAAAAAATGTGTGGTTGATAAATTTTCAATAGCCGTTTATGTTGTTTGTTTAGTCTTGGCTTTTTTAAGACTTATTCCATTATCGTTGATTGTAATTTTGGCATTGATTTCCGGAATTATATTCCAAAGATTTGAAGATAAGAAAAATGCACAAAAGATTG
>JBNMKP010000001.1:0-25832 GCA_050874405.1 bacterium | reverse complement strand
TTGTATGCTAAACCAACAAATCTTTCAAGTGTAGGTAAATATAGTGCAAAATACTAGAATTTATATGGGTAGTCGCTTTTAAATTCCCATTGGTCATTTTGCAACAATCTTGTACATCTTGGTCCATGCTCTCTACAAGATTGAAGCATACTATCTCTTGAAGCTCCGGCCGCTACATCATCAGAGCCATAAGTTCCGAAAAATATATTCTTATTTCCAAACCAAGATTCACGATTTCCATCGGTAAAGCAGAACAAGAAACGGAATCTATCATAGCCCTCTTGATTTGGACCTTTTCTTCCATTCACATCATAAACAACATCTAAACAACCTCCAGGCCAAAAACTGGAAATCATAGAACCGTCACTAAAAAACACTTGATGATTATCAGCATCTACATACTGGTGACCAACATAAGGGTCAATATATTTCATATACCAATTATAGCCATCAGGAATATCACCATCTGCAGGTTTTCTCAAATCTCTAAAAGAACCATAATCTGTTTCCATATCCAAAACAGCATTATCCATACGACTATAGAAATTTTTCAACTTAGTCGTATATTCTTTCTTGACTCTTTGGTAATGCAATGTAGGAATTGTCATCGCTGCAACAACCCCAATAATAGTCATTGTCAATAAAACTTCTGCTAAAGTAAATGCCAAACTCTTTTTTATCATACTCTATAAAATTCCCTGTTATATCCTTTTTCATTATAACATATATTTTTATCCTCCACAAGGTAAATATTGAAAATATGTAATTTGTTGTATAATGTACAAAAAAATAAAAAGAGGAGTTGTTTATGAAAATAGCAAAAGATTTAACAGAACTTGTCGGTAAAACACCATTAGTAAAATTAAACAAACTAAATTCAGGTTACGCTGATATTGCAATTAAACTTGAATATTTTAATCCTGCAAATTCTGTAAAAGATAGAGCAGCATTACAAATGATAGTTGATGCTGAAAACTCTGGTAAAATAAACCCTGAAACCATAATCATTGAACCAACAAGTGGCAATACTGGAATAGGACTCGCAATGATTTGTGCAATAAAAGGGTATAAAATTATTCTAACCATGCCAGAAACAATGAGTCTGGAACGCAGAAAACTTTTAAAAGCATACGGAGCAGAACTGGTTTTGACAGAGGGGAAATTAGGAATGAAAGGTGCTGTAGACAAAGCTCTTGAACTCCACAATACCCACAAAAATTCATTTATACCATCTCAATTTGACAACCCATCAAACCCCAAAGCTCACTATCTTACAACATCAGAAGAAATTTGGGCTGACACAGATGGTAAAGTTGACATTGTCGTTGCAGGAGTAGGAACTGGTGGCACAATTTCTGGAATAGCAAAAAAATTAAAAGAAAAAAATCTTCAAATTAAAGCCGTTGCAGTTGAACCATTCACCTCACAAGTCCTAGAGGGTGGGCAAGCAGGTCCTCATAAAATTCAAGGAATAGGAGCAAATTTCATACCGAAGAACTTTGACTCATCACTCATAGACGAAATTATTCCTGTAAAAAATGAAGATGCAATTGAAACTGCAAGAAACCTAACAACAAAAGAGGGAATCTTATCAGGTTTTTCTGGAGGGGCTAACGTTTGGGCTGCAATTGAACTCTCTAAAAGAGAAGAAAACAAAGGAAAGCTAATAGTTGCTATCTTACCGGATTGTGGTGAAAGATATTTGAGTTCGGAGTTGTATTCATCATAAGGAGAAACAATAGAAGAAAATATATTTTTTTAACAACAAAATATTTTCCTGCTATCATAATCACTGCTTCGATTATTTGGAGATATTTGTTTGATTTAACAAAATAAGCATACAAGTTCGTCATTCTAAAGAGCAATTTCGTAACTTCCAAATTTCACCATTCATGTCATTGCGAACGGGTTGTAGAAAATATTTTTCAGATTAGACAACAATCTCCAGTGTCGCAATCCCTGACAAGGTTTACCATTGTCTAATTTGTTAGGGATTACTACGTCACTTTGTATAGACTTTTGTCCTTCTTGTTTGACATTGTGACTCGTAATGACATGAATTTTGTGTTTAAAGACTCTTCTTCGGACCCTACGGTTTAAAATAAATAATGCTACTAAAAGCATGTCAACTGCTAATAGTAGCATTATTATTTATACTTTTTAATATCTAAAGCCATCAGCTTTCATTCTATCAATTACTTCTTGCAATTTTTCATCGCTGCAAACAAAAGATAATCTAAAGAATCCTTCGCCGTATTTACCAAAGGCACTCCCTGGGACAATTACGATACCTGATTTTTCAAGCATATCTTCACAAAATTTGTAAGACTCTTTATATTTTCTTGGAATTGGTAACCATAAATAAAATGTAGCTGTTGGAAGTTGTGCATCATCTATTTTCCAACCTAACTCTCTCAAACCTTTTACAACAATTGATTGTTTGCGTTTGTAATTGATATTTCCTTGAGCAATATATTCATCACCCTCAGCAGAATTCATTATATAAGCACAAGCCTTTTGTAAAGCTTTAAATATACCGTTATCAATTGTAGATTTTGCTTTAGCAAATCTTGTAATAACATCACTATTACCGCATAACCAACCTAATCTCCAACCGGTGATAGCATAAGGTTTTGACAAACTAAAGAATTCAACAGCAATCTCTTTCGCTCCATCAAATTCCAAAACACTAAACGGTTTTTCATTTTCTTCAAAATAAATATCACAATATGCAGCATCTGACATCAACAAAATATCGTGCTTCTTACAAAAATCAAGAACTGATTTTACATACTCTCTTGTTGCTGAAACACCAAGTGGGTTATTCGGATAATTGATAATCATTGCTTTAATCTTAGCAGGATTAAAACCATCACAAATCAAGTTTTGATAAACTTCTTCCATATCCGGTTGATAATTATTTTCAGCAGTCAACGGAATTGGGTAAGACATTCCACCTGAACACTTAACCATTTGAGAATATGAAGCATACCCAGGGTCTGGAATAAGAATAATATCTTTTTCCTTAACTTCTGTAGTCGGAGTAATAATAAATCTAATCAAGTTAGCCAAACCGTCTTTTGAACCCAACAAAGAAAAAACTTCTTTATCCGCATCTAATTCAACACCAAAACGGTTTTTCATTCTTTCAACAATTGCTTGTCTGAAATAAGGTTCACCTCTGGTTACAGAATAGGTGTGAATATTATCTTCCGTTAAAAATTCTTTTAATTTTTCAATCAATACTTGTGGAGGATTTGCAGTCGGTGCACCCATTGACAAAGAAATCGGTGCTCTATTTTTTTGAGTTAATTTATCTCTCAATTGAGCAGTTTTTTCTTTCAACTTAACCATAATATATGTATCTAATGACATTGCATCTTCATTAAATAAATTCTTTTTCATTTGTCTATCCTCACTTATAATTTTTAAGCTTTTAACTTCATTGGTCCTTCAAGAGAAGCCGTTACAAATTGTTTAGTATAAGGATTATCTTGTTTTAACAATTGCATTGGAGTTCCCTCAAAAACAATTTTACCATCGTACAACATTATAACTCTGTCTGCAGTTCTTGTAATTGTTGACATTTGGTGAGTTACAACGATTGATGCAGCATTTGTTTCTCGTTTCAATCTAACAATATAATCCTCAATCAAAGTAGATGACATAGGGTCAAGACCTGCTGTCGGCTCATCATACAAAATTGTATTCGGTTTTGTCACAATTGCACGGGCAAAACTTACACGCTTCTGCATACCACCTGATAATTCTGAAGGGAATTTATTTTCAATACCTTTCAAACCAACAAGTTCAAGTTTTTGAGAAACAATTTGTTTAATTTGGTCTTCTGTATATTTTTTTCTTAAATCTTTTCTTTCGTGTAATGCAAAAGAGATATTGTCATAAACGTTCAACGAATCAAACAAAGCCGAATATTGGAAAACCATTGCAATATCACCATCAGAAGTTAAAACTTCGCCATTATCATAAGGAATTAGGCCGCAAATCAATTTTAAAACCGTACTTTTACCTGAACCGGAAAAGCCGACAATTGCAAGAATTTCACCGTCATTAACCTTGAATGAAATATCATTTATAACAACTCTGTCATCAAACTTTTTAACTAGATTTTTTACTTCAATGCTCATAACTATATCCTTACACAAATTAAAAGAAAAATAAAACCGCAAATACCATATCCCAAACAACAATTGCAATAAATGACCATACTACCGCTTTTGTTGTTGCGATACCGACACCCTTAGCACCACCTGTTGCATGAAATCCGCAAGTACAACTAATTAAAGCAATCGTTCCGCCAAAAACAGCAGCCTTTAACAAGCTGACCCACAAATCTTTCATATACAATCCTAACCAAGCGGAATCAAAATAAGCTCTATAAGTTAAACCTGCAAACATATCAGATGTCACAGCACCCAATAAAACACCAACAACAGATGCCAAAATTACAACAAACGGCATCATAACAATTCCGGACAAAACTCTTGGAACAAATAGATATCTTATTGAATCCACACCCAAAACATCAATTGCATCAACTTGCTCCGTAACTCTCATTGTCGCAAGTTCTGACGCTAAAGATGAACCAATCATAGAAGTAATTGCAAAACCTGACATAATTGCACCAACTTCACGTACAATTAATATTGTCATAAGCATTCCGACAAAATTACCGCCACCTTGTTTAACCATTTCATGAGCTACCTGTGAAGCAACAATAATAGATGTCATTCCAACAATTGAAAGAGTAATAGGTAAAGAGCTTACACCAAATCTATCGCATTGAAGCAATAGTTCTTTCTTTGAAATTTCTCCTTTAAAAATACATTTCAAAACATGGAAACCAATTTGAGCAATTTTACCCAAAGTATCTAAAAAATCAGCAAAAACAACCCCCAAATGAGAGAATACTTTGTATGTTGCAGATTGTCGTAAATATTTGCTCAAAGTTATTTCCATACCGGAATTATAGCATAATAGTTCAAATATTGCTATCATTATGAGTTTTAAGGCTATAAATTTTTTATTTTTTCATAAAAAAAACAGGCATGAGGAACCATGCCCGCTTATTTCATTTCTGAAACAAAAAAGGATTCACATTAACCTAAAATGTATAATTCAATTAGTATCAAATTTTTCACTTTTTAATAACAACCTAATCTAAAAAATAATATATACTTTTTATACTACATTTATATAATAAAATAAAGGATTTAATTTTTCTAATCATTTAATAAACTTTTTACAATTATTTTTTATATCGGTGAAAACTGACTATTTATAAGGATTTTAAGCAATTAAAAAATTTACATTTATTTTGTTAAATAAAATTAAAAAACACTTGCAAAACTCAAAACAAGCCTCTACAAGTGTTTTATGTTATATTTTAATTATTTAATGTTAAGATAATTTTCTGATTAGTTCTTGTGCTTCTTCGCACTCTGGGAATGTATCTGTAATTTTTTCAGCACATTTTAATGCTTCATCGTTTTCACCCAATTTTTCATGACAATGAGCCACATTTAATAGAACATTCACATTCATAGGTGCTTTTTCAAGCAAATTATTAAATATAGATTTTGCTTGTTCATAGTTACCCAATTCCATATAGCAAAGTCCTAATAAATTTTGGACATCTGGGAGTTTTTCAAGCTCATAAGCTTTAACCAAGTACATTTTAGCGCAATCATAATCTTTATCCAAGAAATAAATTCGACCTGCGATAAATAATAAAAATGCAGAATCAGAACATTTTTTCATCGCTTTTGTAATTTGTTCTTTCGCTAAATCTATTTGTTTTAAATGAGTCTTGTTTAATGCGGAAAAAGCTAAACCATTCGGATTTTCTTCGTCAATTGCAATTGCTTTTTGATAGAACTCATCTGCTTTTTCAAAATCAGAAGTCGAATGCAAATAATTTGCATACTCTAAAACGACTGAATAATTCTCAGGGTCGCATTTGTAAGCTTGTTCAAATTCATCTTTTGCATAATCAAACAATCTCTTGTTTAGATAAATTACACCTAAATCCTTGTGAGCCGGTGCAAAATCAGGATTTAACTTGCAAACCTTTTTCAATATTTGTTCAGCCCTATCAATATCATCAGTTTTAACACATAACAAAGCCAATTCATAATACAATTGGAAAGAAGTTGTACCTTGAGTAACAATTTTTTCGTAAATTTCTTTAGCTTTTGAATATTGACCACTTGCCATATAAATTCCGGCAAGCTTTTTCATAATATTTGTAGCTTTTGGATTTAATAAAGCCAACTGCTTCAACAATGTAATTGCGACTTCATATTCTCCAACAACTTGATAACAACAAGCCAAATTGTATCTATAAGAAGATTTTTGAGGATAAGCTGATGCCAAATATTTGTAATGTTCAATCGCTTCCTTAAACTGACCTGCTTTAACTTCTGACAATGCCCAAGCAACCAAATAACTATCTTCTTCCGGTTCAAGTTCATGTGCTTTTGCAAAATATTCACAAGCTTCTTTATGTTTATTTTGCAATTGAAGAATTGAAGCCATATTGAAATAAGTTAAAGAGTCGTTCGGATCAACTTTAGAAGCTCTTTCATAAGTTTCAAATGCTTTTTCTAATTCGCCGATTGTCAAATATGATGTGCCCAAATTATTATACAATTGAACATTTTCCGGATTCAATTTAATTGCGTGTTCAATATATTCAACACTTTCTTCAAACTTTTTAGAAGCCATACAAGCTGTACCTAAAATATAATAAAGAGCATAATCTTCTTGGCTATATTCTAGACCTTTTTTAGCATACGCAATTGCATTGTCATGGTCTTCGGTTTTAATATAAACAATTGCCAAACTTTTATAAGCATCAACATACTCAGGTCGTAATTCTAGAACTTTTTTATAAGCAAACTTTGCTTCAACATATTCTTCCAAATTGTCATAACAACAACCTAAATAATACCAACACAAAGCATCATCTTGCCTGTATTTGATAACATCTTCAAGAATACTTCTAGCTTGGTCATAGTGTTCAAGATTAACTTCGCACAAGGCTAGTAATCTTTGTGCATCTGTATCTTTAGAATCCTCTTCTAATATTTTTTTAATTTCTACTTCTGCTTCATCGTATTTTGAAGCATCGATTAATTCGTATATTTTATCTATTTGTTTCTCTTCCATAATAAACCTATTATAGCACAAATAATAAAAGGATAAGCCATATATGACTTATCCTTTTATTTATACTTTTTGTTTTTACCATTACATACCCATGTAAGAAGCGAACAACGGTAAATAAAGAGCTGCTGCCAATACAAGTACGATAGAACCAATTACAATCAACATTATCGGTTCAATCATTTTTGTCATAACGTCGATAATTGTATCAAGTTGTTTATCGATATAATTTGTTGCTTGACCTAACATATCACCCAAACGACCTGATTGCTCACCTGTTGCAATCATGAACAAAATCATTTTAGGCATTGTTCTTGTCGCACGTAAAGCTGCAGACAAATGTTGACCTTGTTGAACCCTTACAGTTGCTTCTTCAACCCTAGTTTCTAGAGTATGGTTAGTTAATGTCATATTTGACAAATACAAACATTCCAAAATCGGAACACCGGCATCATAAGCAACTTGCATAACGGCAATAAAGTTTGCAAAGTTTGAAAACTGAATCAAATCTGTAATAACAGGAATTTTCAAAACTATATCGTCAATTTTCCATTTACTAGGTTTCCAATGGAATAAGAAATTGATAAAGAAACCAATTGCAGCAAATGCCAATGGTATTGCCAACCAATTTTTCTTCAAGAAAATACCCATTTCCATCAAAACTCTTGTAATCCAAGGTAATTGCATACCCATTGAATCAAACATTTCTTTGAATACAGGGAATACGAATACCAACATGACAATTACAATAAATACTGCTAACAAGATTACGAAAACCGGATACATCAAAGTCCCGATTACTTTAGACTTAATCGCAGCTTGCTTATTTAACAATTCTAATAAACGGTCTAATGTTTTTTCCAATTCACCGGAATCTTCACCGGCTCTAACTAGACCGATATAAACTTGACCAAATTGTTCAGGATATTTTGCAATTGTACCTGCAAAAGTACCACCGTTCATAATTTGTCGTCTTAATTCTGTCGCACATTGACGAATCTTCAACTTTGCCGCATCATTTTCAATAAACAGTAATGATTCAATAATCGGAATACCGGCAGCAGCCAAGATTTGAAGAGTAGAAGTGAAATCAATCTGCTCCGACAAACCCAGTTTCGGCATTTTACCTGTTGGCTTTTTCTTTTCATCTTTTTTAACGGCTTGTTCTTCAACAATATTTGTTGGAGTAAAACCTAAACGTCGAACAGCAGCACGAGCTTCTCGTAAATCATCTGCTTCGACTTTACCTTTTACAAGTTCGTTCGTTCCATCTTTTATCGCTGTATAATTATATACTGTCATAATTCCCCTATTCGCCTGCCATACCTAAGACTCTGACAAATTCATCAATAGTTGTTTTACCTGCTAAAATGTGTTGGTAGCATGACTTGTGTAATGTTGTCATACCGTTTGCAACAGCACTTTCTTCAATTTCAAGGTCATGAGCACCTTGAGCAATAAGTCTTTTAATATCTTTGGTGATTTGCATAATTTCATATACACCTAAACGACCTTTATAACCTTGGAAACCACATTTGTTACAACCTTTTGCCCTGTAAATCGGAGTTTCCATAATCTTTTTAATTTCGTCTTCGTTCAATGTAACCATCATTGCTTCTTCTCTAGTGCAATGATATTCTTCCTTACAATCATCACATAAACGTCTTACCAAACGTTGAGCAATTACACCAGATAAAGTTGATGATACCAAGTAATCTTTCGCACCCATTTCAATCAAACGAGTAACAGTGGCTGCAGCAGAATTTGTGTGGACAGTACTTAATACCAAGTGACCTGTCAATGCTGCAGAAATTGCGATTTCTAATGTTTCATAGTCACGAATTTCACCAACTAGAATAATATCAGGGTCTTGACGTAAGATAGCTCTCATACAAGACGCAAATGTAATACCCGCTTTTGCATTGATTTGAGATTGGTTAACACCCTCAAGTTTAATTTCTATCGGATCCTCAATCGTTGTGATGTTAACGGTTTCATCATTCAAACTTTTCAATACAGAATACAATGTAGTTGTTTTACCGGAACCGGTAGGACCTGAGGTAAGAATGATACCGTTCGGACAAGATACCATCTGTTTAACTTTTGCAATATCGTGTTCATTTGCACCAACCAAGCTGATTTCTTTATCGCCAGATTTCAAACTTACAGCCGGAGCTAGTACACGGATACAAACCTTTTCTTTACCTGAAACAGGTAATGTATTGATACGGAAATCGTATGAACAATTGTTGTAAGAAATTGAGAACGTACCATCTTGAGGACGTCTTTGTTCCGCGATGTTCATTCTTGACATAACTTTGAAACGAGCAATTACTGATGTTTCAACTTTTGCAGGAACATCAAGAACTTTTTGCAACATACCATCTTTTCTGTATCTTACAATATAGCCTGATAATCTTGGCTCAATGTGAATATCGGAAACCTTATTATCAATTGCGTTTGTAATAATTTGGTTAACGAATTTAGCAACAGAACCTGTAGAGTCTTGCAATTCAGCATCTACTTGTTCCCATAGAGTTGCTTCTTCATCATCTTCCAAGGTTTCTTGTTTAATTTGGTCAATAATCTCTTCCGTTTGCTTTTTCTGTTCTGAGAAGAAGGTATTTATTGCTGTTTGATACTCATAGTGAGTCATCAACAATTGTTTTGGATTTTGACCTGTTAAATAAATAATTTGTTTTAAAACATCTTGTGAAATAGGTTTAACAACACCAATTATAAGAGTTTTACCATCAGATGAAATCGGAATAACAGAATTTGCCTTGATAAAATCTTCCGGCAAAATGTTAACAAACTTCTTCTGATTAACTAATTGATCTGCTGAAACTAAATCATAACCTGTTTGAGTGTGCAAAACTTCTTTCAATTGGTCAAGAGTGATAACACCCATCTCAAACAACATTGAACCAATAGGAACACCTTTACGTTTAGATTCAGATAATGCTTTCATCAATTGAACTTCTGATAAAACACCTTTTGCAAGAAGCATCTCACCCAGTTTTGAACCATTTCCTTTTGGCAAATGAGGTTTTACTTGTGTTTGAGATTGTGGAGTTGTCGGATTGGAAGCGGCAACAGAAGTCTGCGCTACCCCACTTGGAATTGATAAAGATGTCAAAAGTTCTTTCAAATCATCTTCACCTACCAGCATAAACTTGATTGATTTATCAAAAGTTTTCTTTAGTATTGTATTAATTTCATCTTTGTTTGAAACTTTGGAAACCGCAACGAAAAGAAAATTATCTTTCACACTAATTGGGACAAACTGGTGTTGTCCCATTAGACTTTTATCAATACTATCTAGTATTTTTTTATCTATGCTGTTTTTTAGTCTTAATATTAGTGCGTTCATTTATAATGTAATACTTTTCTCTTCTTGAATATAACGAATAATTGTTAATTTTGACTATAAAGTCGTGTCGTTTCCAACAGCATCTTCTGTATCAACTACAATCTGAGGAGTTAACATAATAACCATCTCTTCCTTAGCTTTAGCTGTAGTTGTACTTCTAAAGAACATACCAACAAGAGGTAAATCACCTAAGAATGGGATTTTGCTTACGTTTTTAGTTTCAGATTCTTGAATCATACCACCAATTACAAGAGTTTCACCGTCTTTGATACGAACACCTTTAAGAGTTAAGTTTCTTCTTTGTAAAAGTGTAGCAGCCAAGTCATCGTCACCAGTTTCAGACTTCGTATATAATTGTTCTTTAATAGTTGCGTAATTTGGAGTGATATCTAAAGTTACGTAACCATCTGGACTGATAAATGGTGTGATTGAAACTTTGATACCATTATCATTTGCAATATCATAAGTTTTTTGAACTTGAGCTGAACCAGATCCTGAAGAGTTATCCAAGTATTCAGAAGTTACTTTAGATACATAATCAGATGTCAAGTCGATAACTGAGTTTTGACCACTTGTAAGTAGAACTCTCGGATTAGCTAAAACTCTACCTTTGCTATTGCTTACTAAGTATTTAACAGCATATACCAATTGTGGAGATTGACTCCATTTGCTAAATGAAATAGTACTGTTACTTGAAGAACCGCTACTACTATCAGAAGAAGATGATGATGAAGATGATGATGTTGTTTCAAAACCTCTACCCGCGAAGAATATTGGGTGTTCAGAATTTGTTGCAAAACCATTACCACCACCGGCATTGAATGAGAAGTTCTTACTCAAGAATTGCCATGTATTATCAAATGTTTTACTACCTGATTCTGATAATGAAATAATTTGAACTTCCAAATATGCTTGCGGAGTTTTCTTATCATTAGCAGCGATATAATCTCTAATCATATCGATTTGAGTTGGAGTACCACCGATAACTTGAATTGTACCCAATGTTGGGAAGTAAGAAACAGACAAGTTTTTGAATGGTAAGCCTTCATAACCAGAAGCTGAAGCAGATGAAGCAGCAGAACATAACATCTTACCGCCACCTACAGAAATAGAACCACCTGTTCCTCCACCACCAGAAGAACCGCTGTCAGAAGAACTGTCAGAGCTATCTCCAGAATCTGAACTATCATCTGACGCAAAGCCAGTTACAACACCTGCAGCAAAACCTGTAGCACCAGAAGCACTACTACTTCCGCCACCTGAAGATCCACCTTCATTACCATCAGAAATTGTTGAAGGCAAGAAAGAATCACAAATCATGCTTGCCATTTCCATTGGAGTTGTATGGTTAACTTTGAAAGTTGTAATAGTTGGTTTAACATCAAATTGTGCAACCATTCTTTTTGCCATTTCAACATCATTTGTTGTACCCATAACAATCAATTCGTTTGTAGCAGGGTTGATTGTTACAACAGGTTGAGTTGAAACTCCTGGATTTATACCGTTTTTAGTAAATATATTTGTATTTAAAAATTTTGCAAGAGCAGCTGCATTAACATATTTTACAGGAATTAGAGTCATGCCTTTTGAAGCAACAGACATTGCTTCATCTTTGTTTGATACAACCAAGGTATTTGCTTGAATATCATAGAACAAGCCATTTGTTTTAATAACTAAATTCAAAGCTTCTTCTAAAGGAATATCAACCAAATCCATTGTTACAGTTCCATCTACAGAAGAAGAGAAAATAATATTCATTCCTGCTTGGTCTGCAAACATTCTCAAAACTTGTTTAATATCAGCATCACGCAAGCTCAAATTTACAACAGAATTCCCGTTAGGAATTTGTACACTTGAACGAATATCTAGCGAAGTCGCATCTCCAGAACGTAACATTGGTCTGCTTGCCCCTCCGGCATATCCACCATATACATCGCTCATTGCAAACGCACCGGTCATAGTATTAGTTAGAACAAAAGCTCCTAACATAACACTTGCAATAATTTTTTCTCTAATCTTAGTCTTCATATTTGCTCCTGCTTATTTCTTTTATTAATTAACCTTTTCTACCACCAAATCTGTTCTTTAAGTTGTACAAATCGTTTTGAGTTTTACTAAACTCTTCCCTAGAGAACATTTCACCAATCCCTGCTGAATAAACGTTAGAACCTAAGCTAACGGTAATCCAGTTTGGATTGATTTGAATAACTTTATATTCTTGTCCGATGATTTTATCACCTTGACGAACTAAATAATCTTTATCATCAACATTAATAATCGCAGACGGATTATTTCTGTTATACATAATACCTACAACTTTTGTTCTTGTAATTTTTGCTGCCGCAGCTGTAGAACTTGCTAAAGAAGTAGGAGGAACAGGCAAATTGAAACTGTACGGACTGATATCATCAGCTTCACGAATAGCTTTACCTTTTAAACTTTTAATTCTAGCGATTTCTGCATTATGAGCATTAGCTTCTGCAATTGCAGATCTTTTTGCATTTTCAAATGCAGCAATTTCGCCAGATGGCATAAACGGATCAGAACGACCAATTGAAGTTACATCATAAGACACCATGTTACTTGCTTGTTCAGATTCAACATCTAAATCTACGCTATTTTCACTCGGAACCTCAACGGCTTCTCTTGGCGCCGGATTTGTATCTGCTACAGGTACTTCCTCTTGTTTATTTCCGCCTAAATTTTGCAAAAAGCCACAACCTCCTGCGATTATACCAACAGAAAAAACAACAGCTAACAGTGTCAAAACAAACTTTCCTCGTTTGCTGAATGTGTTATCTACCCAACTATCATTCCTGTAATAATTTGTGTTCACGTTATTCCCACCCATCTAATAAGTTATTATAACTACATTATATTAAAGCTCTTCTTTAAATGTATCAATTATTTAGAGTATTTCACTAATAAAAGATACTTATCAATACAATAATATCATAATGTCCAGATTAAGGCAAAAAACTAAATATAGGGCAAGTTATAAGAATAAAATAGCCAAAATCATAGTAATAATGGTATTTTTGACAGTTTATATTTTGTAACAGTTGAAAAAATCGCAAAAAAGTTCAATCTTTAGATGTACTTCAAACTAATGACGAATAGTCATTCTCTCCAACATTCGTACGAATCTTACAATTTTTGATTCAGTGCTTGCAGTAATTGAATCAACTAAAATTGTTTTACAACCTAACAATTTTCCACATAAAATATCTGTTAATGGTCTATCTCCAACCAAAACACAATCTTTAGGTTCAATATTATGCTCTGCCAAAAACTGACGAACAGGACCTGTTTTAGGTTTGCATGCTCCAAATAGCATTGGAAATGGTGATATTGCCTTAACCTTTTCAATATAAGATTGATTGTGATTGTTTGAAACTACAGCCATGAAAAATTTATCTTGAACATTCATTAACCAACTATAAGTTTCGTCAGTATAACATGCGGATTTAGATGCCATAATTGTACTATCTAAGTCTAATAACACGGCTTTAACTCCAATCTTTTGAAGCTCATCTAAATTGATATCATATATACTTTTCAAATTATAGTCAGGTTTAAGAAACATGCTCTTTTACTCCAATTGTTCTTGCTAATGCAACTTTATATTCTTGTGGATTTTGAGATAATTTCAAATACACATCAGAATTTGTATTTGCGACATCTAAATTATCACCTTTTTCATTCAAAATCTCTTCAACTTTTGCAATAAATTGTTCTTTTGGAGTAATTATTTCAACTTCATCACCTAAAAGAATTTTATTTTTGATTTTGACAAGATACAAATCATCATCACGATTTGAAGTAGTATCAACATCAGAGTATTTTTTCTTGTCATGGAATTCAAACAAGAAATCGGCACCGGCTAAACCTTTTGAGATATCATAACTGTAACTATCCGGTTTATTTTCACCTAGTGCGAAACCTGTTGTATATCCACGATTACCAACCTTTTTCAATTCAATAAAGTATTTTGATAAATCAGCATTTGGATTTTGTACAATTTCATCAATTGCATTTCTATATGTTTTCGCAACTGCTGAAACATAATACAAGCTCTTTGTACGCCCTTCAACCTTGAACGAATCAACACCTGCATCAATCATTTCTTTCAAATGCTCAACCAAGCATAAATCTTTAGGACTTAAAATATGTGAACCCCTGTCATCTTGATTAATTTCATAATATTGCCCTGGGCGAGTTTCCTCAACAAGTTTGTAGCTCCAACGGCATGGTTGAGAACAGTTACCGTGATTTGCTTTTCTCTCACCATTTGTAAAATAATCACTCAACAAACATCTTCCGGAGAATGAAACACATTGAGAACCATGAATAAAACATTCAACTTCCATATCCGGAACTTGTTTTTTTATTTCAGCAATTTCAGGAATTGAAAGCTCTCGAGCTAAAACGACTCTTTTAGCGCCCATATCTTGCCAAAACTTAACACATTCATAATTCAAAATATTTGTCTGAGTACTAATATGAAGCTCTGTTTCCGGCATATATTTCTTAACTAATCTTAATATTCCGAAATCACTAACCAATATAGCATCTGGATTTGCATCTTTAATTATATCCATGCAAGATTCCAAATGTTTAATATCCTCATTAAATGCAAAGATATTCAATGTTAAATAAGCTTTTGCTCCCAAAGAATGAGCCAAATCTACAGCTCTTTTAAGATTTTCAAGAGTGATAATTTCGCCTTTTCTCATTGCGCGCAAACTAAAATCTACCACACCTAGGTAAACCGCATCTGCTCCATATCTTACTGCATATTCTAATTTTTCCAAATTGCCAGCCAGCATCAATAATTCAACTTTTCGCATAATTCAATAATAGGCTAAACTAAATTAATAATCAACCGAATAGGTGATGTTGTTTTTCGATAAATGTAGAAAATAGAATATATAGAAAACAGTTTATTTGGAGAGAGAGTTTTATGCAAGCAATCAACAATGCAACAAGCACAATTAAAGAAATTTGGTCTTATCAACACCCAGTAATGCACACTTGGTTTTTATTCAGTGCTGCTTCATTAGGTTGTATGTTTGCACTTTTATTCTTTGCAATATAAGAATAAAATAAAAAAAAAGATTACCCCCCCAAAAGAACAAGAACTAACAAGCAGGTTCTTGTTTTTTGTATTCAGAATCATAATATTTTTTCAATTTATAAAGCATTATTGAGCAAAGCAAAATTGCGGCAGAAACCAATCCTAACCAAAAACCTTTTAAATTAAATTTACAATGGAATGCTAAAAAACAACCTAATGGTATTGACACGCACCAATACGCAACAAAATTAGCAAACAAAACAATTCCAGTTTGTCTTATCCCTTTACAAATTCCTGATAGTGCAACTTGCAAACCGTCAAAAACTTGGAAGATTCCAAGAATATACATAATCGGAATTGCAATATTGAATAAATTTTTATCAACAGTAAAAATACTTACGATTTGTCTTGGGAATGATGAAAATACAATTGCACTACACATCATAAAACCAACAGACATAACCGTTCCAACCAATGAATATCTCTTCAAATCTGTCGAATTATGAGAACCATTTGCAAATCCGACCTTAACAGCAATTGCATTTGAAATCGCAAACGGAACCATAAATGAAATTGTAGTCAAAGTACAAACCAAATTCTGAGCAGCAGCATACACACCAGAAACCCTACCCATAAGAATTGCAATACTGTTGAAAGCAACAAATTCAACCAATACAGCTAATGAAATTGGCATTCCAATTTTAACCATATTATGATAATAAGCTTTCTCGTGATAATTTCTGAAAGACATATTTATAAAACAATAAATTAGAAGAGCAAAGCCCATAAAATATCGAACAAGTAAACTTGCAATCGCAAGCCCTATCACACCCAATGATGGGATTGGACCAAATCCGAATACCAAAATCACATTCAAAACAACATTCAAAAATACACAAAACATTGTAACAATATTAGGAAATACAACAATTTCAAAAGCTTGTAAAAATTCTTTTAAACAAGCATGCAAATATACCCCAAATGTACTCAATGCGGTAATCAACATATAATCTTGAATTGGGTGAATTAATTTTTGTTCAAAACCCATTTTCGGAATTACTGGAATAAAAGCTACGATTGCCAAAGACGTAATTATAGCAAGAAGCATTGCAAATCGGATTGATGGGTAAAAATATTTTTTTACAGATTTTTTCTCACCTCTATAATTTGAAAGTAGGGGTGAAATACTTGAAATCAAACCAATTCCGAAAGTCAAAATGCAATTCAATATAGCTGTTGCAATACTAATCGCTGCAAAAGTATCTGTGGAATGTCTTCCGGCAACAACAACGTCACCAACACCAATCAAAATGAAACCTAAGTTTCCCATGATAATCGGGGCGGCTATTGTTAAAAGCTCTTTAATGTAATATTTAATTCCTTTTTCACACATATCTGATGTCATGATAACACAAACAGAAATAAAGGACTCTTTTAAAAAGATTTTTGCAAAACTACCTTTTTAGAACAATCTACATTTGTTGTGGTGGAACCTTTGGAGCTGATGGAACAGCAGCGCCAAGAACATTTCCTAAAACAAATCCGATAAAAACACCCCAACCTAAATTTGTCCAACGAACTCTTTTGAATGCTCGAGAAGAAACATTATCCCTCAAGGCTTCTGATTTTTTGACATTTTTAAAAGTTGTTGCAAAAAGTTGTTTTGTATTTTTAACCTCAAGCGGATCTGTTATAGAATGTATCAATTGTTTAATTTTAACTTTGATAGCATTCATATCTTCAGGAACACTCATTTGTGACAAAAATAATTTTTGCTCAGTTTTCAATCTTTTCTTAGCTAACGAAATAGCCGCCTCATCTAGCTTTGAAATATTGGAATTTGTAATATTTCTATGAACTGCAAAAGCACTTTTGATATATCTTTCCTTTGTTACAGGTAAAAAATATGCATTCATTCCAACCAAGCCTAAAACAGTTCCGGCAGCCATTGATGGAGAATTTGATGGGGTATTCATTGACATAAATTTTCGCTCCTAATTTGTTAGCAACTTCACTAAAAACCGTAAATATTAAAATTTGCCACTATTTAACAAAATATTTCAATATATTGAGGAATGGAAGTAAATATGTTATAATAAAAAAGAACACGAATGAGGAATAGATTTTAAATATGATAAAGAAGTTTTTAGCATTCACTCTTGGAGAAATTTTGATTGCACTAACTGTAATTGGGGTTGTTGCGATATTGGTTATGCCACAATTAGTGCTTGGGCAAAAAGCTGCGAAAGCAAAAGCTCAGCTTAATACTGCATACGCAATTCTAGCAAAATCAATTGCAGAAATGGACGCAGATGAAGTATCAACAGATCCTAAAAACTATATGACAGCAGGTGCTTTCTACCCTGTAATAAAACAATATCAAAAAGTTACAATTGATTGTGGTGTATATGCTGCAACAAATGATAGTGTTTGTATTTCAACAACAAACAGAGATAATACCTCTGATTATACTATTAGAAAAAATAACAATACAAAAATGAATGCACACATGCTTGATGATGGAGCTTTTGTTATAAACAATGGAATGTTATTTGTAATTGAAAACCCTGCAGACAATCCAAACGGACTACTTGTTTCTATTGACATAAACGGAAAGAACAACCGTCCAAACAAATGGGGTTGGGATTTATTCACTTTTGAAATAGTTAAAGGAGACGTTCTCCCTGTTGGAGCTCCTGGAACAACTGCAACTTGGAGTTCAAATCCTGCAACTTACTGTGATGCAAATAGCAACAGTAATTTAAATGGTATGACTTGTGCATACTATGCTTCAACTGACCAAGACTACTTTAAAAAGTTATATAATGGTCACTAATTTTTGATAAGTTTTATTAAAGAGGGCGATTTTGCTAATGCAAAATCGCCCTCTTTGTACAATCGTTAACAAAGAAAAAGAGTTGGTTCAGACTTCTCCAAACCAACTCTTTTTAACTTTGAAACACTTTTAACTATTTTGAAATAGTTTCGAAAAGTACATTAAATGCTTCAGGATCTTTTACAGCTAAATCAGCTAGCATTTTTCTATTTACAACTACGTTAGCTTTTTTGCAAGCATTAACGAATCTTGAATAGCTCATGCCACGAGATCTAACAGCTGCGTTGATTCTTACAATCCATAATCTTCTCATATTACGTTTTGTAGTACGTCTATCTCTGTAAGCATATTTTAAAGCTTTCATAACTGCAATATTAGCAACTTTGAAGATTCTGCTTCTAGCACCAATAAAGCCTTTAGCAAGTTTTAATATTTTTTTGTGTCTTTTAACACCAGCATTACCACGTTTAATTCTCATTTTTTATTCGCTCCTATCTTGAATACTTCTTGTATGGTAACTCTTTAGATACCAATGCTACATGTGACTCAGAAACACCAACCATCTTGAAAATTCTACGTTTTCTAGATGCTGATTTGTGTTGGAGCAAGTGGCCTATGCCTGCTTGTCTTTTCATAATTTTTCCAGTTGCAGTTACTTTGTAACGTTTAGCAGCTGCTCTGTGTGTTTTCATTTTTGGCATTTTCTTCTCCTTTTGTTTTAAAGTAGTAACTAAAAAATTATAGGCATACCAAAGCCCATAACTTTCGGCTGAATTCATTATATTATGCAAAATGAATATTTGCAAGCAATAAGTTAAAATATATTAATATCAAATCTTTGCGCAAGTTCTGATATCATATAAAATGAACCGCAAATAATATTCAAATGCCCATCATTAAAATCTATTTGAGTATCCAGAGTCAGTTCTTTTGAGTCAAATGGACAAACTCTTTGCAATTCTTGAACAGAACATGAATTTTGATGTTTAAAATGGTAAAAATAGATTTCATCTCCTTGCATAAACAAGTTTTGAACCATTTTTGCATAATCCTTATTTTTTAAACAACCAAAAATAAACCTACGATTAGTATTGGGGTAATACATATCTAAACTTTGTCTTAGAGAATTTATTCCATTTGGATTATGTGCGCCATCAATTATCAAATTTTTATCTTCTATATATTGAAATCTGCAAGGGTGTTTAACTCGTCTTAACCCCTCATCAATTACTTCTTGCGAAATTTCTGGAAAAATCTCCTCAATAGCAGCAAGAGCAAGTGACAAATTTTCTTGTTGGTAAGAACCTTTCAAAGCCAATTCTGTTGTTGGTGCAAAAGGTGCGACCATAAGGAGTAAAGATTCTAATTTATCTGTTACATCTCTATAAACCTCTCGACCCTCAAACACGATACAAGGGCAATTTGGCTTAATAATTCCGGCTTTTTCTGATGCTATCTCATCAATCGTATTGCCAAGTCTTTCAGTATGATCCAAATCAACATGGGTAATAATTGAGCACAAATTTCTTTTTATAATATTTGTAGCATCAAATCTCCCACCCAAGCCGGTTTCAAGTACAACAACATCAACATCATTATCATAAAAATATTTGAACATTACGGCAGTTAAAATTTCAAACTCAGTCAAATCAATATTATTTTTATCTGCCAAATCAGAGATTTCAAAAACATATTTTGCAAAATCGTCATCTGTAATCGGGTTTCCACATATTTGAATTCGTTCTGTATATTTAAAAATATGAGGAGAAGTATAAAGTCCAACTTTTTGTCCAGCACAAGTTAAAATCGAAGATAAAATGGCACAAACAGAGCCTTTACCATTCGTTCCTGCAACATGAATACAGTTCAATTTGTCCTGTGGATTGCCGAGCAAATCCATAATTTTTAACATTCTATCTAAACCCAAAGAAATATGAAATTTTCCGACAGATGTTAACAATTTTACCGCATCATTATATGTTTTTGTCATTTTTGTAGCCCTCTAATTATCTGTCGGCATAGCAATGCCGACCTACTTTGTATTAATAATAAAAAGTTCATTTTATTTATTCACAATTATAATTATTTATACCATACTTATCCCCAAAATTACACCAATCCTTTTCATAATATCCACACTCTACAAATTCTTCAAAAGAAGAATATTTCCAATCTATAGCTTTTGAAACATAACCATGTTTTACAGGATTGTAGTGAATATAATCGATATGTTTATATAAATCATTCTCATCAATAATTGAATGTTCAAAATATCTATTCTGCCATAATGAAGATTTCTTATTGTAGGTCGGCGTTGCCACGCCGACACATTTTGTAAAATTATATTTTATAGAATGAACAATTTTGGGATAATCTAAAATATTTCTCGTTGATAAAAGAAAGTGAAAATGGTCGTTCAATATAGAGAAGCAGTCAATTTCAAAGTCATAATATTTTGAAGCATCATTAATAGAACTTAATAGTAAGCTTTCACGAGCTTTCAATATCGGAATTCGATTATTTGTAACTACAGTTATAAACACTTTTGAATTCGGAATATAAATTCGTCTATAATTCATAAAAATTCTTCTTTTTGATTGTCGGCATAGCAATGCCGACCTACATTATTTTGGTTGTTACACTACATAAATTATAGAACAAAAACATTTACCAAGGATAATCTTTATTAATCTTCCAACCGTCTAACATAATTACGGCTGCGCAAGCATCTCCAGCTCCTGCACCATCAATTCTTTTTGGATTACGAGAACAATTTCTATGGATTTCTGAATTATTATCAACTAACTCATTTCTTTTATATGATGTAAATGGTATATAACAAGTTGCAAACCCTCCAGGGTATAATCCAGCTTTAAGATTATTTTTCAGATTATTTAAAATTTCTGCACACCCCCCAAAATTTTCACCAAGAGTATCAGGGTTGAAAAGATAAAAATAAAAAATATCACGACCGGATTTATTAGGTTTTGAAGCACCATTTATATCAACATAAAATAATGCTCCACCTACAGTAGTGATATACCCAACAAAAGTTCCATTTATCAAACCAACCATATATGGAGGTAAACTAATTGGTGTTTTTCTATCAATAGCAATGGGGGTTTCATTTTTATAACACTCATTCGCAGGTTCACAAGTTTGAACAACCTTTAAATAAGAAGAGAAATATTTTTCAAAAAATTCTTTTGGTGTTAATTGAGTATCAAATGACCCAAACTCTGTTTCTGTATCATTTGTGTACATTTTTGCTGCTTGATTAATTATGCTATACATTTGTTTTAATCGTTGAACAGTTACTTCTTTTTGATATGCCGTAATCAATGTCGGAATAGTCATCGCTGCAACAACTCCAATGATACCGAGAGTGATTAAAACTTCTGCCAATGTGAATGCAAGTTTCTGCTTTGTTGGTGGCACGTCTATGTGCGTAGCATCTGAAAAAGTAAATGCAGCCCTCACCCTAACCCTCTCCCATAAATGGGCGAGGGAACAAACTTCACCGTCATTGTGAGGAACATTTATTCTCAAGTGGGAATTTTTTTTCACGAAGTGACGTAACAATCCAAAACACGAAGACAAGTTATAATCTTCACTTTTCCATTCATTTATACATTTCAAAATCTTATTCATAAATACCTCTTATTATTCCAAAAACTACAAAATATATGCAGAGTTTTTACATTTAAGTATTGATTAATTATGTACTTTTGTCAATAGAACGAATTTATTTCACTTATTTATAATTCAAAAGTCAATTATATTTTTAGATATAGGAGAAATATTTTGACTGAAAATAAAAAATTATTAGGAAAAAGAATTAAGCAAATAAGAAAAAATGCAGGTTTAACACAAGAAAAACTATCCGAACTCATTGGTATCGAAACCGGCTCTTTAAGTGGAATTGAAAGTGGGAGAAGTTTTCCATCACTTGTTACCCTAGAAAAAATTTCCAAAATTTTAAATGTCGAATTAAAAGCATTTTTTGATTTTGACAACTCTCTGACAATAAATGACATGAAAAAAGTTATAATTAAAAATATAGACAACATCAAAGATAGTCAAATTCCTTATATTTATAAATATTTTGACGGATTTAATATAAAAGAAACTGACAAATAATGTCAGTTTCTTTTTGTTATCGTTTATTTTATTAATTTTGTGCCTTATTCTTCACTCAAACCTTTACGTTTGTAGAAATCTTCAATAAACCCAGTATTAAATTTTCCGCTCATGAAAACTTCATCTTCAATAATAGCTTGGTGAAATGGAATAGTTGTTTCAACACCTGTAACAACATATTCTTTCAATGCTCTATACATTCTACGTCTTGCTTCGTTACGAGTTCGACCCCAACAAATCAATTTACCAATCATTGAATCGTAGTATGGAGGAATTGTGTAATCTTGGTAAACATGAGAATCAACTCTTACACCAAAACCTCCAGGAGCTAAGTAGCCTGAAATAGTTCCAGGGTTAGGCATAAAACCTTTTCTTGGATTTTCTGCATTAATCCTACACTCAATTGCGTGTCCTTTTAAGTGAATATCATTTTGAGTATAGCTTAATTTTTCACCTGCAGCTACAAGAATTTGTTCTCTTACTAAATCAACACTTGAAATCATTTCAGTAACACAGTGTTCAACTTGAATTCTTGTGTTCATTTCCATAAAGTACCATTTACCATCATGGTCAAGTAAGAATTCACAAGTACCTGCACCCTCGTAATTGATTGCTTTAGCAGCACGAACAGCTGCTGCACCCATTTGTTTTCTGGTTTCTTCGTTGATTGCAGGAGATGGAGCTTCTTCCAACAATTTTTGGTGTCTTCTTTGAATAGAACAATCTCTTTCACCTAAGTGAACAACGTTACCAAAACTGTCACCTAAAATTTGGACTTCGATATGTCTTGGATTTTCCAAATATTTTTCAGCATAAACATCTGGATTACCAAAGAAGTTTTTAGCTTCTGATTGACAAAGTTCCATATTCAATTCAACTTCTTCATCGCTACGGCAAATTCTCATACCTTTACCGCCGCCACCTGCAGTTGCTTTCAAAATGATTGGATAGCCAACTTCATTTGCAAAGTCTTGAACTTCTTCAACAGTTTTAACAATTCCAGTACCAGGAGTAACAGGAACATCATTTTCAATCATTGTTTTACGAGCAGTAGCTTTATCTCCCATTTTTCTCATAGCTTCTGCTGTAGGTCCGATGAATTTTATACCTTGTTTTTCACAAATTTCAGCAAAATCTGCTCTTTCAGACATAAACCCATACCCTGGGTGAATAGCATCTGCACCAGATACCATTGCAGCAGACATAATTGCAGGAATGCTCAAATAACTATCAGCACTTTTTGCAGGTCCGATACAATAAGCTTCAGTTGCCAATCTTACGTGCAAAGAATTTGCATCTGCTTGAGAATAAATTGCAACAGTCGGAATACCTAATTCACGGCAAGCTCTAATAATTCTAACTGCAATTTCGCCTCTATTTGCTATTAATACTTTTCTAAACATTTTCCAAATATCCCTTATCAAAAACTTGAAAGTGAACAGTTTAAAAACCATTCACTTTCAACAATTTTAAATTATTATTCTACATACATAAGAACTTGTCCGAATTCAACAGGTTGACCGTCTTCAACACAAATTTCAACAACTTTACCTGCGATTTCAGACTTAATTTCGTTCATCATTTTCATTGCTTCAACGATACAAACGACATCTCCAACTTTAACATTATCGCCAACAGCAACAAATGCATCAGCATCAGGAGATGGTGATTTGTAGAATGTTCCAACCATTGGAGAAGTGATTGGAGTTCCTTTTTTAGCCGGTTCGGAAGTAGCAGGAGCTTGAGCAGGTGCAACTGCTGGAGCAACAGGTACTTGAGCAGCAACCGGAGCAGAAGCTACAGGAGCAACAATAACATCTTTTCTCAAAGTGATAGCTTGTTCACCATCTTCTAAAGAAATTTCTGTTAAACCTGTATCCGCTAAAACCTTAGCCAATTTTTCTATATAATCTGTTTCAAATTTCATTTGTTTTCCTCTTTATATTACCGAAATAAAATCAATAGAAGCTACTAGCATCTATCTAAGTATTCATTAGTTCTGGTATCAACTCTGATAACGTCACCGATTGCTACGAAGAATGGAACGTTAACAACAGCACCTGTTTCTAATGTTGCAGGTTTTGTACCACCTTGAGAAGTGTTTCCTTTTTCAGATGGAGGAGTATCAACAACTTCTAACTCAACGTGAGCAGGAATATCAACACCAATGATTCTACCTTCGTGAGTAAGAACCATAACGTTCATATTTTCTTTTAAGTATTTAACTCCGCTACCAATTTGAGCTTCTTCGACGTGAATTTGGTCATAAGTTTCGTTATCCATCATAACGTAAGCAGTACCTTCTTTATACAAATACTGCATTTCACGTCTGTCCAAAGTAGCTTTAGCAACTTTTTCACCAGCTCTGAATGTTTTTTCAACAACTTGACCAGTGATAACGTTTTTCAATTTTGATCTAACGAATGCAGCACCTTTACCCGGTTTAACGTGTAAGAATTCAACAACTGTCCAAAGACCGTTATCCAACTCAACTGTCAAACCTGTTTTAAAATCATTTACTGAAATCATATTTTTCCCCTTTTTATCAAAAGTTTATCTATTCTTGTGTATCAATAATATCACAAATATCTATTTTTACAAAATTCTTTTAAAATATGTTAACAGTCAAAGACTTGAAAACCCTAAAAATAGTTTATTTCAACGTCCACAATTCATCAGGGATTTTCCACCCATTTGCCTTAACTAAATTTATACAATAATAGCCTGCATTTTGAGCAGTAGAAGTCTTACTGCAATTTTCTTTAACTGTTTCGTTTGATTCGCTAAATCCGGCAGGAACAAGTCCATTCGGAGTATAAGCAACAATATAAATGTCTTTTCCAATAATATTTGGCCCACTATCACCATTTGCATCAATATAAACAACTAAAGACGTAGAATCTGTTATATCAGTTCCAAACCATCTTTTCATATCTAACTTCGCAAATCCATCTAAGCACAAATTCGCGCCATTAGTAAGTTTTATTGTAATAATACCGTTCCCAACACCAATTCCAGTTCTATTCCAACCGACAACACTTCCTTTCAAATTTTTGGTTGGAGCTTTTGCCTGCCAACAACCGGCAGTATCATAACAAATTTTGCCATATTTTAAATGAGGTTCTAAAAAAGTTTCTGACCACAATTTCATACCATCTAGACTATCAGGAATTTTTACATCAAAAGACACATCATCATATTCTGTATATTTCATCACC